>JBEGMZ010000030.1:0-2954 GCA_041182745.1 Acidobacteriota bacterium | reverse complement strand
CTATCTGCTTGGAGCCCTGGGGGCGCTGCTCTTTGCCTTTGGCGGAGTAGGTACGGCGATTGCGGCGATCGAGCTCGGACAGGGAGAATCGATCTGTCGCTGGATGCTGACGACGCTTTATGCAAACGGCTTTGGGTTGAGCCTGCTCTTTGGCTTTGGCGCACGGACGGCCTTCACCGACGGGGCGCTCCGGCGGTTTCCGCTTGAGGGGCGGCAGCGATTTCTGATTCGGCATGGGATTGGCATCTTCGATCCGGTCTGGACGCTCCTCATCTGCGGTGCGCTCGGGTTGGCTTGTGGGATGGTCTGGCTGAGGGCGGGGGAGCTTCTCCCAGGTCTGCTGGCGGCGATCCTCTTTTTTCTCGCAAGCTACCTGACGACCGCCATGCTGCTCTCGATCATCAACCGGCTGATGCAGACCCGGGGCGGAACTGCGATCCTCTGGGGCGGGGCATTGGTGATATTCTCCCTCGGTCCGGTGTTGCTGCGGTCGCTTGGTCAGGAGAGGGTGCGTCTTTTCTGGCGGATGGCAGACACGGTGCTGCGCTGGCTCCCTCCGGGAGTAGCGGCCGGACTGATGGTCGGGCCGTGGCGGATGGCGATGATCGGAATGGTCCTGCTGCTGTTTGGCTGGATTGCCGGTCTGGTGGTCTTTCTCCGTTGGATCGAGAATCGGCCAATCAGAACCATCGCCAGTGAAGCCGGGTTCGATGCTGAGTCGGCGGTACCGGCTGATCTGATCGGACAGGTAGGCGGGCTCTTTGGGCGTCGCTATGGGCCACTGGTCGACAAAGCTCTCCGCTATCACCTGCGTTGCAACCTGATTCGCTACAGCCTGGTCACGTCGCCATTGCTGGTGGTGGTCATCCGTCTGGTAGGGCCAGATGGCAGGGAGGGCGGCTTTCTCTTCGCCTCGGTCTTCATCTTCTATATTCTGAGCTGTGCCACCGCCGCAGGAATGATGCTGAATCTGCTCGGGTTTGATGGAGCGGGAGTCCGACGCTACGCCGTAATGCCGGCTCCGCTCGGAGACGCTCTGCGGGCGGGCAGTCTGGCCTCGATGCTGTTGCGGCTGTTGGTTGTCCTGATGGCCTTTGTCTTTTGGATGATCTTCTACTGGCGGGAACCCAAATCCTGGCGGATGATAGCCATACTGGCGGGGGTCTCCCTGACTGGAACGGTTCTCTACAACGGGATTGGGCTGTGGGTCTCGATCTTTTCGGCGAAGTCGGTCGATTTCGATTCGATGTGGAACAATCGACTGTCGCTTGGAGCGAATGCGGCGATTCTGATCGGGGTCATGCTGCCGTTCTTCGTCGGTTCGGCGCTGATTGAGAGTTACGGAAGTCAGCGCCTGTTGCAGAACTGGTGGCTGTCGTGGGTCACCACGCTCATCAGCGCCGGGTTCTACCTGGTATCCTTCTACAAACTCGATGGTATGCTGCGACTGAGGAGTGAGTCGGTGATCAGGCGGATTGCCGGAGCGCGCTGAGTCGGGGGAGACGGCAGGCATGTCACCAGGATCAACAATAAATGAAGCCGCAAGCGGGGAGGGTGATCCGGCGATCAGACTCGACCGGCTCACGAAGAGTTACGGTGACTTCGTCGCGGTGGATGGGATGACGCTCGAGGTTCCACGCGGGCGACTGTTCGGTTTTCTTGGGCCGAATGGGGCAGGGAAGAGCACGACCATCGGTTGTCTGACCGGGCTGCTTGACCCGACGGCGGGCAGCGTCGAGCTGCTTGGCGAGAGGTTTGGGAGTGACTCGGTCGCCCTGAAGCGTCGGATCGGAGTGATGCCGGAGGGGTTAGCCCTTTTTGATCAGCTCTATGCCCCGGAGTTTCTGGCCTTTAACGGTCGGATGTACGGTCTGGAAGAGTCGGTTGTCCGACGGCGGGTGGCAGAGTTGATGGTCGCGCTCGATTTGACGGCCGCGAGTCGGAAGCGGCTCGCTGATTACAGTACCGGCATGCGGAAGAAGGTCGCCTTTGCCGCGGCGATTATTCATCGACCGGAGATACTGTTTCTTGACGAGCCATTTGAAAGCATCGATCCGGCTGGAGTGGCGATGCTGAAGGACTGGCTGCGCCGCTTTGTGGCGGACGGACGAACGGTCTTTATGACAACGCACGTCCTCGAAACGGTAGAGCGGCTCTGCGACGATGTGGCGATCATCAAGGGTGGGCAGCTGGCGTGGCGCGGGGAGCTGGAATGTCTGGCCGGTGGCGGTACGCTCGAATGCGATGGTCAGCAGTTCAGCACGCTTGAGGCACTCTTTCTTCATCTGGTTGGAGAACGCTACAATCATCTTGACTGGCTATAGCTGGACCAGCACCAGTCTGTTCCTGAAAGGGTCTCCGACGAGGAGGAATCATTTCGATGTACTGTCCGAACTGTGCTGCCGTAATCGATGGTTCGAGGTTTTGTCGCTCGTGTGGAGCGAACGTAAGTCTGGTTCCACAGGCGCTGACCGGTCAACTCCCGACCGTCGGGGGGAAGCACGGGCAGCCACCGGGGATAGAGAAGGCAGCGTCATCCTTATTCTCCGGGATTGGTCTCTTCATCGCCGCCTTCGCGGTGCTCACTTTTGCGCCGGCTGGGCGGATCTGGTGGTTCTGGTTGCTGATTCCGGCCTTCGGATCGATCGGGCACGGAGTTGGTCAGTATCTGCGCTATCGTGACTTGACACGAAGCTGCCAGTTGGAGCTGCCGGTCACCGAACCGGGAGTCGAGACCGGGCGGTTGCCGGTTGGTCTGCCCGAAGTAAGAGGTAGTGGCGAACCGGTCGCGGCTAAAGGCAGTGTTGTTGAGCAGACAACCCGTCATCTGGAGCCGGTGGCTGGAGAAGCCGGGAGCCGAAGATGAGGTTCTGCACCCTGGGGAGCGGCAGCGCCGGGAATGCGACGCTGATTGTCGCCGGTGAGACGAGGGTTCTGCTCGATTGTGGCCTCAG
>JBEGMZ010000029.1:0-2697 GCA_041182745.1 Acidobacteriota bacterium | reverse complement strand
GCGCACGCGACAAGATCACCGTTCAGCTCGGAGATCAGCAGCTGCCGGTCACCTTCATCGGACCGGCTCCAGGCTTCAGCGGCGTCGACCAGGTCAATCTTCCCCTGCCGCGCAGCCTTGCCGGACGTGGAATCTCGAACCTCCACCTGGTGGTTGACGGCCGAACCTCAAACCAGGTCGTCCTTCTCTTCTGAAGGGCGGGCTCTTCTGAAGGGCAGAATTTTTTGTGCTAACGCGAGGTCACCTGGGAGGCTATCTTCGTGGCTCGAGGCGGTCAAAGGGCGACGTCATACCCATCAGAAGAAGAAACTGCCGGTTCTCGCGCAGCTCTGAAAAATCGGGATCGTTCAGCACCTGACCCCGGAGGCGTGGCTGCAGCTGGATTGCCCGCTGCAGGTACTCAAGGGTCTGGTCAATATCCCCAAGCTGGAGCAGGGTCGCCGCCAGGGAGTAGATGATGTATCCTTCGTCTGGCCTGATGAGGAGCGCCTGCTCGAAGTTGACCTTCGCCTGCTCATAGTCACCGGTATTGAGGGCGAAGACACCTCGATCATACAGCTCATCGGCATTCCGCGGGGAACCGACACTCCGGGCCAGCCGCTGATTGCAGACGCGGAGATAGGTGTTGACCCGGGCCAGAATCTCAAACTCCTGCGGATACTTCGCCAGCAGATTCTCAAAGAGGACCTTGGCCTCGTCAAACTGCCGCTTGTTGAAGACCTTCACGGCCTGCTCAAAGACTTTCACGGCCACCGCGGACGGCTGACGGTGTGTCGGCTCGACCCTCACCACCGGCGGCTGAGCTGGAACCGGTTCGGCGACTGGCAGTGGGGACAGTACACGGCCAGGCTCGGACTTCGACTCCCGCTTCCTGGAGGATGAACTCGCGGTCCCACCAGGGGATGATTTTGGGGTCGAGACTTTTTCTACCTTTTGTGACTTTTCTACCTTCGATTCTACCTTCGATCTTCCGGCTTCTCTTGAGGCTGGAGGTGCCGTCCTGGCCGCGGTCTTCGGAGATCCGCTGGCTTTACTGGCAGCACTCTCACTGGTCCTGGCTTTGCCAGCCGGCGCGGATGGAGCCGATGGCTTTACGGGTGCCGATTTTGCCGGCCGGGCTGTCTGCTTCGCTGCTCCCGTCGATCCGGCGCCGTCACGCTCTCTCCCCTGCTCCTGTTTCGATCCTTTCGAGTCTTTTTTCGAGTCTTTTTTAAGGCCTTCTTTGGGCTGATCTTTGCTGGATGAGCCGGTCGATTTCAGGGCTGGTTTTGAAGGGGTCGCAACAGGACTGGCGGGTGTTACAGCGGTCGACACCGAACGGGTCGGACTCTTTTTGGGCGAGGAACCGGTTGGTTCGCCACCAGGCTGAGCGGCCACTCTGCCACCACTCTTTTTTGAAGCGGGCGGTGCTGCCTTCAGCGGTGGCTTGGATGCTGCAGGCTGGGTAGATGGCGCATTGGTCTTCGCGGCCGTCGTGGCCGTCTTTCCCTTCGATTTTTTGCCGACAGGTTCCTTCATATGGTTCCTCTGGCACACGGTTCCCCGGGCTGTTTCCGTGCCATCGGGAGACTATCCGAGGGCACTGTCGTCTGGAGAAGTAATCCGGATGAACCGTCTCGCCAGTCTGAACTGGCCCGCCTCGATAGACTGAAAACTCCGGATAGTTCGCTGAATCATATAAATGCCTTCCTTATAACAGCTTGACGCATTCCTGTCAATAACCTTTTCCTGACCCCGATTCTGCCAGGACGAGCCGGTGGGTGAGCGACCGGAGGAGGGGTGGCGCGGGATGCAAAATTAACCTTTTACCGACAGAGGTGAAGCGGTCAGAGTGGTTTGACCATCAGATAGCCATCGCTGCCACTCGAGTAGTATCTTGGCAGGCGTTGGACGACAGCATAGCCAATCTCCTCGTAGAGGCAGATAGCGGGGAGGTTTTCAACCCGGACTTCGAGGCGGATGGTGTTGATACCCCGCGCCCGGAAGGTCTGCTCGATGTCTCCGAGGAGGATGCGGGCGAGGCCAAGGCGGCGATATTCGGGAGCGACGGCGATAGCAGTGATGTGGCCAACTCCGTCAAGTTCGATCAGGGCAACGATAAAGGCGGCCATCGGGCCGTCATCAGCGCGGATCTGACGGGCGATGGCGTTGGGGTTTGAGAGGAGGTAGCTGAAGGTCTCACGCTCATACGCTTCACCATCAACAAAACAGCGAAGGTCAAGTTGCCAGACCTCATCGATCTCGGCAAGCGCGATCGGGCGAAGAGTGCCATTGAAGCAGGATCCGGAGGGCATGGTATCGCCTTGCGTCATGGTCAGATCAATAGCATACAGTCACCATAGCTGTAAAATCTGAACCTTTGGGTGACGGCGTACTGATAGGCGTTGAGAACAGTCTCGCGTCCGGCAAAAGCGGAGACGAGCATGAGGAGAGATGATTTGGGAAGATGAAAGTTGGTCAGCAGGGCGTCGATGGCGCGAAACTTGTAGCCGGGATGGATAAAGAGATCGGTCTGCCGGCGTTCGGCGCGGATGGTTCGGTCGTCATTGGCGGCACTTTCAAGGGCGCGAACCGAGGTCGTACCGATGGCGACGACACGGCGGCCCTCCTGCCGGGCGCGATTGATGCGCTCAGCGGCGACGGGGAGTATCTCGTAGCTCTCAGCATCGATCCGGTGATCCTCGATCTCATCGACCC
>JBEGMZ010000028.1:0-2540 GCA_041182745.1 Acidobacteriota bacterium | reverse complement strand
TCTCGGTGGTTGGCAGTTCAACGGTATCACGACGTTCCAGACGGGAACTCCACTGAGCATCTCGGCCAGCAATACGGCCGGGCTCTTCAATCCGCTCACACGGGCGAATAACAACGGCAAGAGCGCCAGGTTGAGTGGACCAGTTGACGAGCGGCTCAGCCGTTACTTCGACACGAGTGTCTTCAGCCAGCCGGCGCCGTTCACATTTGGTAATGTCAGTGCGACGTTGCCGGATGTTCGTAATGATGGTGTGAAGAATTTCGACTTCTCAGTCTTCAAGCAGTTCTCGCCGATTGAGAGGCTGAAGGTTCAATTCCGGGTCGAGGCGCTCAATGCCTTCAATACACCGCGTTTTGGATCACCCAACACAAGTGTCACCTCGACGACGTTCGGGGTGATTACCTCCCAAGCCAACACTCCGCGGCAGCTGCAGTTTGCACTCAAGCTGCTCTGGTAAGAGGTTGGACGGCACGAAGAGCGGGGATCAGAGCTTCCTCCGGTCCTCGCTCTTCCATCTTCCCTTGCTGCCCTAACCCTTCTTAGGACGAGGATGAGGCCTCCTTTTCGGTGATCGATCGACTCAGGAGGGTTGCTCCGATGATGCCGGCGGGCAGGAGTAGCAGATTGAGACCCGGGACGAGCAGGGAGGCGCAGGCGGCGGCGCCAAAGCCGGCAGTCAGCGCCTTGTTATGGCCAAGCAGCGCCAGCTTTTGACGGAGCGACCAGCCACTGACCGAGAGGGGAACGTCGATAAAGTCGAGGCTCGCCATCATCACCGCCAGCGTAAGCCCGATGGGGATGGCGACTGGCGGGAATAGTGCACTGAGAGCCATCCCTGCCAGCGTGATCACGATCTGCAGCGCGACCAGCCTCGCTCCCTCGCGTAAGGCACGCCAATTATCGACGGCGGTGGTCGGCTCATCGCCAACGATCCGCATCGTGCGACGGCTGAGCGACTCGGCGAAGGGAGCAAGCAGAATCCTTGCCAGCGGCAGATAGATAAACCAGCCGATCAGCAGCCCCAGAATGAGGATGATTGCCTGGGCCAGGTAGCGCCAGGGCCCGCTGAGCAGTCCGTTCGTCAACTCTCCGATTCCCCAGGCGGCGGCGGTTGCCAGTCCGAGCAGCAGCAATACCGTTGCGCCGATTGGAATCAGCGAGATTGCGAGCAGTGAGGGATGACGGCGCAGCATCTTCACACCCGACAGGTAGAAGCCGACTCCCCGTATGAGGTCACCAACCACGCGGCGTTTCTTGAGCCGCTCAGTGCCAATCATCTTCCCTCCTTGCCAGGTGGCTCCGTGATCTGATCTGATTGACGACCGCCCTGATTATTACCAGAGTCAGGACCGCGGTGGAGCAAGGAGGTCGACCGCCGGTGCGACTGGGTAGTCGGTCGGTTGATACCTGATCGCCAGTTCCGGTGTCGCCAGTCTTTTGCCGCCCTGGGCGCGTGAATTGAGAGCCCGGTCAAGAATGCCGCTGGTGAGAAGCGTTCTCTCAACCGGATAGGCGGGGCGACCGGTGTGGATCATCGCCTCGATCGCCTTGAGCAGGTAAGCGAAGTGGGGGTAGCGTGGTTCCTGTCTCTCCTCGAAGCCGGTGGCGACGATACTCTTTCCCTTCACTTTAACCGCAATGCCGGACAGCAGTGCGCTCGACAGCATGAACAATGTTCCCCGAAATCCATCGAGGTATTCGAACTGGAAGAGGACCGGGTTTCTGTCGTCACGAATGCGTTGAGCTGACCGACCTCTCTCACTCTGTGAACGCAGCCTCTCCCAGTCGGTATGCGCATCCTCACGAATCTGCTGTTTCAATTTCGGGACGACCTCATAGGCCGCGTCGACCACGTCGTTGGGAACCCAGCCCGCATCGATCGCCTTCCACGCCGCCTGACCTTCCAGACACTGCACCCACTTCACGCCGCGTTCAGCCTGACTGCGCCGTTCGACGATCGACTGGTAGCATTCGAGTGCGTGGAAACCGTAGATGTCGAGCCCGCTGTAGCCAATACCCACGGCTGACTGGATCTGGCCGCCAAGTGGGATCTCGATCTGGCGGCTGCGATAGGTGACCGGCAGCGACGAACCGGCCATAAACGGCACTTTCAGATCACGGGCGCGATCGTAGATCCACTGCGACTCTTCCCAGATCGTGCTGATATGCTTATCGTTAAAGACCGGCACGACGCGACCATACTTCACAAAGGCGTCGGTGATCTCCTGAAAGAACCTCTTTCGCGGGTAGAGCTGCTGGCCAAGCGCATTGACGGGATAATTTCCGTGTTCGCCGATGCTCAGCACGCCATCGACGGGGATCGATCCACCGCCAACTGTGACCGCCTTCTCAATCGTCGGGAAGACCGGTACATTGTGCTTTCGGCAGAGCTCCAGTCCGAGCTGGCTCCCCTCGGGCTGGTCGATATAGATCGAGGCCAGCTTCAAGGCCGGCCCTGGCCCGCCGTCGTGCTTCCAGCCTTCGAGGATCTTGGTGAGGATCACGTCGGCGTGCGAGTTTGGGCGGTAGATCGTCACCAC
>JBEGMZ010000027.1:0-2619 GCA_041182745.1 Acidobacteriota bacterium | reverse complement strand
CATCCCGGCCGTCGCCTACTGTGATGTCTTTGGATTTGGCTGGGGGAACGCCAGCAGAGATCCGGTGACCCAATACTTTCCGTCACCTCCACCACCCCCTGATTTTCGTACGCCGCCCGCTCCGCCTCCTCCCACTGGCTCAGTCATCGATTGGTCGACCGACACACCGACCCTTCCGCTTGCCTGTCCACATTGTGGCGTAGTCCTCAACCGGATCAGTCAGTACTGCAGCCAATGCGGAACAAGGATCGGTGGAGATCCGGCCTGAACCTGCGTCATCGCGCCCGCCGGTCACCGGAATCGACCCGACCGCCAAACCACTATCAGCGCGGCGTGACCTCACCTCCCGATGTGGCCACCTTATGAACCGCCAGACTGATCGACTCGCCTCCCCGGTTCACCCGCAGTGAGAAACCCCGGTCGAGCAGGCTCTGCGGGGGAATCGCATAGAAGAGAATACCGCGCCGCTCCTCCCCCACCTCCAGCTCCCCCAGACGCGACAGCGCGATCCGGCGGTAGCTCTCGACGGTCACCCGGTGGGACTCGATCTGGTAGACGCGATTACCGTAGAACTTCATGACCCGCCGCAAGGCCCGCTCCGGCAGCAATTCCGCACAAGGCTGGCCCGTTCCTTCGAGCAGGGTCAAACTGAGCGATCCAAGGTTTATTGGACCGCCTGACCGATTGAGCAGCCGCAGATCGATGGCGAGCACGCCGGCCATCGGCAGATTGCCCTCAAACTGCTCCAGCGAATGGTCGCCGTCGAGCGCCCGGGCCTCGATGAGAATTCCGTTCATTGTCACCGCCGCGGTCGAATCCGGAGACCGATCCGGAGATGGCGCCGGAAGTGGTTTCACGCGATAGAGCTGACCGCACCCAGTTCCAAGCAGCAGAAGCGCCAGAACCAGGGCCTGGCAAAAATAAAATTTGACAATCTTGCTGATTCGAACGTTCATATAGTCTAAATAAGGCGAATTGCTGGCGCATTAGCGGAACAATTCCGCGCCTTCGATTCCACTTTACCAGAAAATGTGCATCCACCGTACCTCTTCCGCGCCCGTCCGAGAGCCGCGCGGCAATCGGATGCTCCCGATGCAATATCCACCGTCAGGCCAGTCGGCTAGATCGATCGAGCCACGTTGCCGAGAGAGGACGAAGAGAAGCCAACATGTCGCCCGAGAAGGAGCCAACAAGGAGAATAATCGCCATGTTCAAGACCCGTTTTCAGTATCTGCTCGCGTCCCTGCTGATGGTCACCCAGACGCTGGGAGTATTCGCCGGGCCACGCGATCCACAACGCGTGCCAAGTGAGGTCAACGACAAGACTTCTTCTTCCGCTACGACGCCACAGACCCAGTCTCAGGACGGCATCAGCACTGTCGACGGACAGGAGAAGGTCTCGATCACCATCTACAATTCAGACATCGGCCTCGTGCGCGATACCCGAACACTGCGCCTGCCGACCGGAACCTCCCAGCTCCGCTTCATGGATGTTGCCCAGAAGATCGATCCGACCACGGTCCACATCAAATCGATCACGGCTCCCAACAATCTCGAGGTCGTCGAGCAGAGCTACGAATACGACCTCCTCAATCCCCAGAAGATACTCGAAAAGTACATCGGGCGCGAACTAACCCTCGTCCTTCGCAAGCTCGAGAACAATACCGAACAGCTTGTCCCGACGCGGGCCACCCTCCTCTCCAACAACGATGGACAGGTCTGGCGGATCGGTGGACAGATAGTCATCAATCCGACCAATATTGCCGAGATTCGCTTCGATCGCCTCCCGGATGACCTCATTGCCAAGCCAACCCTGGTCTGGACCCTCAACAATACCGGGGCGGCTACACAACGGGTCGAGGCCTCCTATCTCACCGCTGGCCTCAACTGGCGTGCCGATTATGTCGTGGTCCTCTCCAAAGGCGACACCCGCGCCGATCTCAACGGTTGGGTGACCATTACCAACAGCAGCGGCGCGGCTTACCGCAATGCCGAGTTGAAACTTGTCGCCGGCGATGTCAACCGGGTTCCAAAGGAGTCACCCGAACGGATCATCGCCGATCGGAGCGTGATGAGGGTTGCCGCCGCTCCGCCGCCGCAGTTTCAGGAAGAGGCCCTCTTTGAGTATCACCTCTATACTCTCCAGAGACCGACGACCGTCAAACAGAACGAGACCAAACAGATCAGCCTTCTGGCCGCCGCCGACCTGGCCGTCAACAAGGAGCTCGTCCTCAATGGCGGAACCCACTATTACCGCGGCTACAACAATCCCGGAGAGGCGATCAAGGAGAAGATCGGGGTCTATGTCGAGTTCAAGAACTCGCAGCAGAACAAGCTTGGCCAGCCGCTGCCAGCTGGCATCCTGCGCGTCTATCAGGCTGACCAATCGGGCGCCCAACAGTTCATCGGTGAGAGCCGCATCGACCACACGCCGAAGGACGAGATGGTGCGGGTCAAACTGGGCGACGTCTTCGATGTCGTCGCTGAACGAAAGCAGCTCGACTACAAGGTCCTCTCACGACGCGAATTCGAATACGCCTACGAGATTCGTCTGCGCAATCATAAGACCGAACCAGTGACGGTCATTGTCAATGAACCCATTGGCGGAGACTGGCAGAT
>JBEGMZ010000026.1:0-14624 GCA_041182745.1 Acidobacteriota bacterium | reverse complement strand
GTTCTCAATCCCGGCGTCGGCAACTCGGGCAATCGTCTCCGGCGTCAACTCGGTATTGCTCTCTGCCACCACCTCGCCGTCGGCGGTGTTGACGAGGTCTCCAAGCGTGTAGGCCCCGGTCAGATCCGAGACCTGAACCCTGATCTCGCCGATCCCGGCGCCAACGATCTCCTCGTAGGTGCTGCTCGTTATCTTCTTTCCACTCTTGAGCAGTACCTCACCCTTCTGATCGAGAATATCGGACGAGGCGCGCGACCCAATGATCGCCCGGCTGACCTGCCAGTAGAGATGGTTCCCCTCAAGACGGATCTTCTCAACCGAATAGAAAGTTCGGAGAATATCCTCGTCGCTCTTCATTCCCAATGCGCGGAGGAAGATGGTCGCCAGAAATTTGCGTTTACGGTCGATCCGGACGTAGAGGAGATTCTTCGAATCGTACTCGAACTCTACCCACGAACCACGATAGGGGATCAGCTTGGCAAGAAAGTAGGTGTTGTTCTGGGCCTTCTCGAAGAAGACTCCGGGTGAACGGTGGAGCTGAGAGACGATCACCCGTTCGGTTCCGTTGATGATGAAAGTCCCGTTGTCAGTCATGAGCGGGAGGTCGCCAAAGTAGACCTCCTCCTCCTTGATGTCACGGATGGACTTCTGGTCCGTCTCCTCGTCCTTGTCCCAGACAGTCAACCGGATCTTGACGTGGAGCGGTACGGAGTAGGTCATCCCGCGCTCCTGGCATTCGTGGACATCATATTTGTGCTTGAGGCCGACCGGCTCTCCGCAGTTGTCGCAGGTGTTGACCACATTCCGGTTGTAGGTGCCGCACTCCCGGCAGACCACGTCATCCGACGAGAGCGGATTGACCTTGATGACCGCACTACAACTCCGGCAGTTCGAGCGCAGATGGTGCAGGCCCTGCAACTGACCGCATTTGCACTGCCAGTTGCCGATACGGTACTCCACAAACTCGAGGGAGGAGGTGTTACGAAAGTCGGTGATCGGGAAGGTCGACCTGAAGACGGCCTGCAGGCCGGTATTGTCACGTTCCGGCGGGAGAAGATCCATCTGCAGGAACCGATCGTAGCTCTCACGCTGGACTTCGATCAGATTTGGAATACGCACTGCGGTGCGGATCTTTGAAAAATCGTAGCGGGAGGAAGTGGTCCCCTCCACCGTTCCACTGTTGCCATTCATATTCGGTGTTCCCTGATTCATGTTGATCGCCATCCTGAATCACTGCCTCTGGTTGTGTGGGCCCTGCACAAGATTGAGACTGACGGGCAATTTGCTGGCGCTTTCGGTCACCGGCTCGTCACTTACGAGCACTAGATGACACAAAATGACAAAAACGTCGGCGGCGGCATTGCGCACGGGGAATGAACAAATCCTCCCCTACTCGCAATCGCCAGCTATCCAAATTACTCACCAAATTCCTCACCGGAGTCCTCACTGGAGTCCTCACTGGCACCGGAGTCCTCCACCGTCAGTTTACAACCAACAGTACAGGCGGGGGGAGTTCGATCCCCAAGTCATCCTGATCAAACGACAAAGGCGCGGCTTGGCGCGTTGGCACCCTGCCGCGATCTCTGCGGTTAAACTCTGTTGACCATTGAATTGATAATTGCCGATGCTCGATGTTTTTGAGTATATGCCGCTAAAACTTATATGTAAAGCCGATATCAGAGCATCCTGGATGAAATAGTTATCCAGGGACAATTTAGAATGAGGTGGACCGGAGACCGACATCGTCGGTTCCGGTATTGGGTGGTAGTCCCCGGGAGAGTGAAGTGGCCAGCCGGGAGAGTTCCCGCCTCCCGGCTGGGGAAGGTTATGATCCGGGGATGCCGACGGCAGACTACTTCAGCTCGACGGTCGCTCCGGCCTCGGTGAGCTGCTTCTTCATCTTCTCGGAGTCATCCTTCGAGGCTCCCTCCTTGACCGTCTTCGGCGCGCTATCGACCAGCTCCTTGGCCTCCTTCAGGCCGAGCCCGGTCAGTTCACGCACAACCTTGATCACATTGATCTTGTTTGCGCCAGCGGCGGTCAGGACGACATCAAAGGCGTCCTTCTCCTCGACCACTGCCGGGGCCGCTGCTGCCGCGACCACCACCGGGCCTGCCGCTGCCGCTGCTGAGACTCCGAAAGTCTCCTCGAGCGCCTTGACCAGCTCAGAGGCCTCAAGAAGTGTCAGCTTTTTAATCTCTTCTACGATTGCATTGATATCAGCCATGATTACTCAGTCTCCTCTTCGGAAAAGACCCGCAGGTTTTCCGTAACTCGAAGGTCGGCGGTGACACCTGAACTTCGAAATGAAAATATCCGTACCGTTGGGCTGGTCTGCCCTTCGATCTACTTTGCTACACGATACCGTCGACGGGCATCACTCCGTCACCGGCTGCGGTGCAGGTCGCCGCGTACTGACAAGTGCAACGCGTACGACTCGGAATACTGAAAAGAACGCGACAGAAGCCGACGAACATTGCTGCTCGTCAGGCCTCTTTCTGTTTGGCAATCTCGCTTACGACTACCGCCAGGTTGCGTGCCACACCATTGAGAGCGACTGCCATGCGCTGGGCAGGTGCATTGAGGAGGAACATCAGCTGACTGATCAACTCCTCCTTCGATGGCAGCTTGGAGAGCGCCTCGATATCACTCACCTTGATGGCCCGGCCATCGACCACTCCACCCTTGAAGACCACTTTCGCGTTCTCCTTGGCAAAGTTGGTCAGGACCTTGGCGAGGGAGACCGGATCGCTCGCACTGTAGGCGAGCCCGGTCATGCCGACAAACTGGTCCTTCAGAGGCTCAAGCGCTGTCCCCTCGACCGCACGGCGGCCAAGTGTGTTCTTGACTACGCGGTAGTCGAGTTTGGCCTCTCGCAGTGCCCGGCGAAGCTCCCAATCCTTCTCGACGGTAAGGCCCTGAAAACTGATCATGAGGGCGTGTGAAACCTTCTCGAACTCCCCCTTGAGGACGGCGATATCCTGATCTTTCTCTTCTCTTGTCTTCATATCAGACTCCCAATCTCCTCGACAACAGGTCTGCTAGGCGCCAACTGAACCCGGATCGACCAGTATTCCCGGTCCCATGGTTGTGGCGACGTTTACTTTTTTGACGTACTTGCCTTTGGCCGTCGCAGGCTTCGCCCTCATGACCGCATCGATCAGCGCCCGCGAGTTTTCCACGATCTTCTCGGACGGAAAGGAGACCTTTCCGACGGGGACGTGGATGACTCCGGTCTTGTCGACCCGATACTCGACCTTGCCCGCTTTGGTCTCGGAGACAGCGGTGGCAACATCGAGGGTGACCGTCCCGGTCTTTGGGTTGGGCATCAGTCCGCGCGGACCGAGAACCTTTCCGAGCGTTCCGACCGACCGCATCATGTCAGGGGTGGCGATGAGGGCGTCGAAGTCAAGGTAGCCCCCTTTGATTCGGTCAACCAGATCATCACCGCCCACCTCATCGGCGCCTGCCTCACGGGCTTCGCGCTGCTTATCGGGGGAGGCTGTGATGACAGCGACCTTCTTGGTCTTACCGAGTCCGTGCGGAAGAACGATCGTTCCCCGGACGAGCTGATCCGCCTTACGTGGATCAACTCCGAGAACCATTGTCACCTCGACAGTCTCATCAAATTTAGCGAAAGCGATCTTCCTGGCAAGTGCGACCGCGTCGGGAAGGGGATAGAGCCTGGTCAATTCGACCTGGGCAAGTGCGGCTTTAAACTTCTTTCCAGCCATCTACGTAATTCCTTTCAGGTGTTAGCGTGACTGCTGCCGGCCCGGATGGGGCCGGAGATCACTCCCTGCTTGCCGCCTGGGATCCGATACCCGGATGGGAGATCGACGACCGGCGGTGTATTCTCGGGGGAACTGACAACCCGATCAAACCGGATAGATCCGGCCGGATAGATCGTGGTATCGGTTCACCCCGCTGACAGGGATCTAGACTATCTCGAGGCCAAGGCTCTTGGCCGTTCCTTCAATCGTCCGGATCGCCGACTCAACACTGGAAGTGTTCAGATCAGGGAGCTTCAGCCGAGCGATCTCCTCAATCTGGGAGCGGGTAATCTGACCGATCTTCTCGCGGTTTGGCTTGCCGGAACCCTTCTCGATCCGCGCCGCCTTTTTAAGGAGATCCGCCGCGGGTGGCGTCTTCGTGATGAAGGTGAAGGAGCGGTCAGCGTAGACCGTGATGACCACCGGGATCTTGATATCACCAAGATTGGCGGTCTTTGCGTTGAACTGCTTGCAGAACTCCATAATGTTGACGCCCTGCGGGCCGAGCGCCGTACCAATCGGGGGAGCTGGATTAGCTTTGCCTGCCGATACCTGGAGTTTGATGTAACCGGTAATTTTCTTTGCCATATCTCTCTGATTGTTATTTGAAAGTCTTTGCTGCCAGTTGATTTGCTGCCGGTAATTGGCGGCCTCTCAGGCGGCGCTGATTCCGACCCGTCTCTGCCGCGCTCAAGACTCCTCGGCGAAGGAGACTTTTTCAACCTCGAGGAAGCCGAGCTCGACCGGAGTTGCCCGGCCGAAGATGGTCACATTGACCTTGAGCATATTCTTGTCGGGGTTGACCTCTTCAACCGAACCCATGAAGCTCGTGAAGGGACCGTGAGTAATGCGCACGGTCTCACCCCGCTCAAAGGTAAACTTCGGTTTCGGCTTCTCGGCGGCGACCGCAACGTGATGCACGATCTGGTCAACCTCCTCCGGCGTCAGTGGCGTCGGCTTCTGGCCTCCGACGAAACTGGTCACCTTCGGCGTGCTCTTGATGAGATGCCAGGTTCGATCAGAGATCTCACCTCGCTCATCACACTCGATCTCGATCAGAACATAACCGGGGAAGAACATTCGCGTGCTCTCAACCCGCTTCGATCCGCGCATCTCAACGACTGTCTCCGTTGGTATCAGAACCTGCGTGACCTCATCCTGCATGCCAAATGCCTGGATGCGTGTGTTGAGGCTATCACGAACCTTCCGCTCGTAGCCCGAATAGGTATGGATGATGAACCACTGTTTAGCCATATGCGAACCCGAACCGATGTTATGCTCCCTGACTCTGGTTAAGCGGCAGCGATCAAGACATTGCCCCGCCTGAAAAGCTGACGGCTAACCGAACAGTTTACCCGCCCCCCACTCGAGCCCTTCAATGATGTATGTAAAAAGCATATCGGCCGCGAAGAGGTAAGCGGCGAAGAAGAAGACGGCGATGATGACGATCACCGTGGTGCTTGCAACCTCGGTACGGGCCGGCCAGGAGACCTTCTTCATTTCGAGCGCGATCTCGTGCCAGAAGTGCCTGACCTGAGCAAGCCACCCAAGTGGCTTCCCAAGGACAGCGTTGGCCGCCAGACCTTCAGCCGCATCACCATCTTTTATGCCAGTTGACACCGCGTTTCCGGTTGAGAGACCGGTCTTGCCGGATGGCTCTTCCGTCGCTTCGTCACGCATTTCAACAGTTGCCATTATTCTTTCCTCGGATCTTCCTGTCTGCGCTGATCTGCAGTCTTCCGCTTTCCAGGTACTCTTTGCGAGCTCTCTTAAGCCGAAGCCGGCGGTCGGCCTTGAGAGCCAATCCCGGCAGGATCTGTTACGACCAGAAATAGGGTCGAGCGCTGTGGCCAGATTCACAGGTCGTCTCGCAATGTCACAGAACCCGGACTCTGATCACTCTGACTCGGGACAAACGTGCCAACTCTCTCAACGCCAGTCAGGGAGAGCATTGTTCGTTACGTGCATTGCACGATAGAACTGAGTGCTTTCCCTATAGCAGAATCCCGGCCAGGCCGGGCTTCTTAGTGCGGACAGCCTGAGGTCGACTCACTCTGACCGGAACGGATAATAAAACTGGCAGGGGTATCAGGATTCGAACCCGAACTCTAGGTTTTGGAGACCCATGTGCTAACCGTTAACACTATACCCCTGTATCAAAACATACCGCAGTAAAATTATTGAACCAGTGCTACCTGGTGACCGAATCCCAAACGATTCAAGTGCCAACAAGAGAAAGACGATCCTGTTGTGTCTTATCTTAAGACTTTTCTTCTCTTACTCTTATCATCTCTTCCCTTACTTTTATCGTCGTGGGGTCGTCAAGTCGTCTATTTCGTCTCCCGATGGGCAATATGCTTACGGCAACGACGGCAGAACTTCTTGAACTCGAGACGCTGGGTCGTCTTCTTCTTGTTCTTGGTCGTCACGTAATTACGTTCCTTGCATTCGGTGCACTGAAGTACTATGTTGTCTCGCATTTTCTTGACCCGCCGCAGGATGGCATTTTACCAGCCCACTAAAACAGAATTACCGGAAAACAGTATTACCGGAAAGATTACCGGTAAGAATGAGAACCAGCGCTACATTGCCTTACCCCAGCTGATCCGCGAACAGGATCGACCCGTACGGATCAGCTGAGAGTGCTGGAACAGAACTGGAGCCCACAACCGGATTTGAACCGGTGACCTCGTCCTTACCAAGGACGCGCTCTGCCAACTGAGCTATGTGGGCAAGTCAAAATCGGTGGCGCTCTGAGCGCGCCGCAATCCGGTGGGTCCAGCCACCAGTGTTCAGACATCTGTTCAGACATCAACGCTTACTGCGAGAGAGTCGGAACGTAACCGCGAAAGACCTGTCTGCGAACTATCTATGACTATCTACATCAGATCAGGCTACATCAGATCTGGGTACCTGCACCAGGCCACCTGCGGACTGATCGCTGACTGGAACACAGAAAAGTGGAGCGGGCGACGGGGCTCGAACCCGCAACAACCAGCTTGGAAGGCTGGTGCGCTACCAATTGCGCTACGCCCGCCCATCAGACTGTGACAACGCCACTCCACCGATAATCGTTGTCACGTCACTATCATCCGGCTCGATGCCGACACCAGCGCCCGTATCGTCACCGGATAAGATGCAGGGGGTAGGATTCGAACCTACGTAGGATGTTAATCCGCCGGGTTTACAGCCCGGTGCCATTAGCCACTCGACCACCCCTGCCAAACTCTTTCAAGCTCGGGTTGATTTCAACTAGCTGAATTTAACCAACTGAATTCAAACTGAATTCAAACTGAATTCAAAAAATTGAATTTCAGCTACCGATTGAACTTCAACTACCGAAATCACATCTACCGAACTCAATGACCAACTTACCTACTCGGCAGACTTCCAAGACTCCCACCACTTCACGCCTGCTATTTTCAGTTCATTCTGGCGCCAGCTTTAGCCGGCTTCCGGACTGAACGCAGTCTAGCCGATCATTACAACCTGTTGGTTATTACAACCTGTTGGGTGAGCGCTTTAGCGCTCAATACCCGTAAAGTGACCAAAAAGAGAGAAGACCCAGTATGCTCTGCGATTCGATCAGGACTCACCAGGAACAGGCCTGCGATCAAACGATTCGGGATTATGAACCATCGAGAACAAAATTACAATTTCAAAGAGAGCCGGTGAAGGGAATCGAACCCCCGACCTACTGATTACAAGTCAGTCGCTCTACCATCTGAGCTACACCGGCTTGGCCGAAAGGTCTGACCAGGCTTTAAGTCTCCAGGCTTTAAGTCTCCAGGCTTTAAGTCCCCACGGCAGCCAGGCTCCTTTTACATCTCACCAGTTACATCTCGCCAGCACTTGATCACCAGCACTTGATCATTGCCCTTCACCGCAAATTCTCGTCAAAGAGCGCTTTCATCCAAGGATGAGGTCAGTCTTCAGCCTGGCGACGAATCGTGCCTTTTGCCGTACTCTTGCGGCTAAACCGACAAAAACTTGGCTACCGATTTCACTGTCCGAGATCTATCTCACCCGCGATCTCACCCGCGACCTCATCCGCGAACTTCTAAAGTCTCCCGCGACCTTCTATATCGGTAGTGCACTACGTCGAAAGTGCAACTTCAAACAGCAGAATAACGGTTCCATCAAAACCCGCATACTAGCAATCTTATCTATCATTTGCAAGCGCCTGCCGGCTTCTCATCAATAAAAATTTCATCCGATGGGAAATTTTCTCCAGCAGCTTCATTTGCGACCGCGGAGCAGACCCTTCAGTTCATCCATGAACTCTGAAAGATCCTGAAATTCAAGGTAGACGGAGGCGAAGCGAACATAGGCCACCTTGTCGAGCTCCTTGAGTCGGCGCATGATCATCTCGCCGATCTTCGAGGTATGTCGCTCGCGTTCAGGCGAGGTCTGGACATAAGCCTCGACGGCATTGACGATCGCTTCAAGGCGGTTGGTGGGGACGGGTCTCTTCTCACAGGCGCGGACGAGACCCGACATGACCTTATCCCGGTTGAATGGTTCGCGGCGGCCATCCTTCTTGATGACCATATAGGGAATCTCGTCGATCCGTTCGTAGCTCGTGAAGCGGCGTTCGCATTTCAGACACTCACGGCGACGGCGAATGGCATCTCCCTCTCTTGATTCACGTGAGTCGACGACCTTGTCTTCGAGGTGTCCACAGAATGGGCATTTCATTGGCTGTACACTCCGTCTGGTTTCATGGTGGCTTGAAAATTCAGGGTCACAGGTTCAGTCAATAATATGGGGATCGCCCTCGCGGGTGAGAATATCACGAATTTGGGTCAGGTGGATCTCATCCCTGACAATGAAGTAAAGTCCCATCAGAAAAGGAGGAACAAACCCGATGAGGTGTCCAACGATGACCGCGGAGGCGGCAAGGTTGGGCTCGACCCCAAGAAGCTCGACGCTGCGAGCGGCGACGGCATGGTACGCTCCGGCCGACCCTCCCGGCGTTGGAATGAGGGAGCCGACAACTCCAAATCCGGTCATGAAGATCAGCTCACTGAGGGAGAAATGAAGGTCAAACGCCGCGAAGGTGATCCAACCCGAGGCGAAGATCAGCGACCATAGAATGATGGTGTGAAGAATTGTGGCGCTGAGCTCACGGATATTGGTCAGGACTGACAGCCCCTCCGTCAGATGTTGAACAAAATTAATGATCGGCCGCAGAAGGCGTGGGGAGAGCGGCAGGACCCGGGTCTCGAGAAGTTTGATTGTCGGTTCAGCCCGCAGCCGGAGAAGAGTAAGCAGCGCGATAATGGTCAGGATCCCAAGAGTCGTCATCAGTCCGACCAGTCGAAAGAGCCGGATCGTTGAGCTGTCAACCGGTGAGGCCGCCGGAAACTTGAAAAAGAGCAGGTTGATCGAAAAGAGAAGAATGATGGTCGCGGTGTCGAAGATCCTTTCGATAAATATGGAGGCGAAAGTCAGGCTGGGGCGCAGTTTCTCGTGAATGCTTAGCATGGCGGGACGCACGATCTCGCCAGTCCTGCCGATGACAAAGAGGGCACCAAAACCGATCGAAGTGGCAGCAAGAAGGTTGCGGAGGCTCACCCGGGCCGATGGCGCGAGCAGAACCTGCCAGCGCAGGCTGCGGGAGAGCATTGTCAGGTTGACGATAAGCGCAGCCAGCACCAGTGGCCATATTTGGGCTTCGCCCAGATGAAGTCCAACCATCCTCCAGTCGAGTCGCCTGATGAACCACCAGGCAAACAGTCCGCCCAGGAGGGGGATTGTGATCGTCTTGACATACTTTTTCATATGGATCTGCTCGGTCAGGTCAGTGACCGTAATACTTCCTGCTTCCACTCTGTGCTTCAACAACACCAGCACCACAATATGTGGTGCAAGGATTGCAAGGTACAGCAAAAATGGTGCCCGGACAAGCAGACTCTGGCCCGGAGGCGGTCTGCTCGTCACCCCGCAAGACATGCAATTGAGAAGTAGGGGGCTTCGCGAAGCGCCCCCTACCCTCAGCGACTGGTGCAGAGGCGACCGATGCGCTATATTCCGCGCTGTCGGGGAGCATTCCGGCAATGGCAAGTCAGACAGGGAGGGCAGAGTGGGAATGGACGTGTCGCGACGGGATTTTCTTTGGAGATCGGGTGGAGGGCTCGGAGGGCTTGCCCTGACGTGGATGATGGGGCGGGATGGAGCGTGCGGGCAGACAGTGGGCCATCATCGGGCGAGGGCAAAACGGGTCGTTCAGTTCTTCATGGCGGGGGCGGCGAGCCATCTCGACCTCTTCGACTTCAAGCCGGAGCTGGTCAGGCGACACGGTCAACCGAGCGATTTTGGCGAGCCGGTTGAGGCCTTTCAGGATGGGTTGGGACCGTGGCTCAAGCCGATCTGGGAGTTCAAGAAATACGGTCAGAGCGGCAGGCTGCTGAGTGAGCCGGTGGCTGCGCTCGGATCGGTGGCAGATGATATCGCCTTTGTCCACAATATGGTCAGCAAGTCGGGGGTCCACAGTACGGCGACGCTGCTCCAGTCGACCGGTTTTCTGCTGCCGGGTTTTCCGGGAGCGGGGTGTTGGGTGTCGTACGGCCTGGGCTCGCTGAACGACAACCTGCCGACCTTTGTCGTGCTGCCGGATCACCGTGGAATGCCCTCGAATGGCGTCAAGAACTGGGATGCGGCCTTCCTGCCGGCGGAGCACAGCGGTACGATGGTCTATCCGGGGCAGCCGGCACCGATCAGCGATCTTCATCCCCACCGGAGCGCGAGCTATGTTAACAGGGAGAGTGAGGCTGCGACGCAGGCGCTGCTGGCAGGGATCAATCGTGACCATGCGGCGGCGCGGGTGGGCGATGGTCGGCTTGAGGGGCGGATCCGGAGCTACGAGCTGGCGGCGCGGATGCAGCTTGCCGCGCCGGAGGCACTCGATCTGCGTGATGAGCCGGAGCACATCCTGAAACTTTATGGGCTCGATCGCGGACCGCGTGAGTGGCCGAAGGCGATCAATAACGAGGAGGAGATCTTCCACTTCGGCCAGAAGTGTCTGGCGGCGCGGCGGCTGCTGGAGCGGGGAGTCCGTTTTGTCCAGGTCTGGAGTGGAAACGATAACAGCTTTCCACGGCGCAACTGGGATTCGCACGAGGATGTTCGAACCGATCACGGGCCGCTGGCGACAGGAATGGCGCACGGGTGCGCGGCCTTCATCCAGGATCTGAAGCAGCGTGGGATGCTCGATGAGACGATCATCCTCTGGACGACCGAGTTCGGACGGATGCCGTCGAGCCAGGCCGGCAAGGGTCGCGATCACAACCCGTATGTCTTTACCAACTGGCTGGCCGGTGGCGGCATCAAGGGAGGGGTGACCTATGGCGAGAGCGACGAGTTTGGTTACAAGCCACTCGACCGGAGTAATCCCACCCAGGTCTACGATATTCACGCGACGATTCTCCACCTGCTGGGGATCGATCATACGAAGCTGACGATCTACCATAACGGGATCAACCGGCGCCTGACCGATGTCCACGGCCGGGTTATCCGCGAGCTGCTGGCCTGAGGTGAGACGGGGCTGAATGGGTTGAATGGTTCAAGCTGGCGAGTGGGATTGTTGGAAGAGGATTTTGACTCTCAACTGAAAGCTGGGGGACGGTTATGAGACGAGCAACTGGCGGAAGGGCACTGGTAGTCATGATTGGACTGCTTCTCTTCTTAAGCGGGCTGGACGTCGGGCTGGCAAGCAAGGAGAACGGGAAAGGGCGTGAGATCTCGTTTGCCCGTGAAATACGGCCAATTCTGGCGGCACGTTGTCTTGGTTGTCACAATGGATCGCGACAGAGCGGGGGATTGCGGCTCGATCGGCGGGAGAGCGCGCGACGAGACCCGATCATCGTGCCAGGACGGTCGGCGGAGAGTCGCCTTTATCAGCGTATTGCGGCGGTTGGGGATGAGGTGATGCCCCCGATGGGTGAGCGGTTGACGGCGGAGCAGATGGGGCTGATCCGAGACTGGATTGACGCCGGAGCGGAGTGGCCGGAAGAGGTGGTGGAGGGGCCGGCGGAGCAGCTCCACTGGGCCCGGCGCCCGATTGTCAGCCCGCCAGTACCATCGACCGGAGTGGGAACAGGGAAGCACCCGATCGATGCGTTCATTGTCGAACGTTTGAACCGGGCAGGTCTGAAGATGTCACCGGAGGCTGATCGTCGAACGCTGATTCGCCGGCTGAGCTTCGACCTGACCGGCCTGCCGCCTGCCCCGGAGCGGGTCGCAAGCTTTGTCGCTGATCGCGATCCGCAGTCCTATGAGAAGCTGGTCGACGAGCTGCTCGCCTCACCCCGCTATGGCGAACGGTGGGCACGCCACTGGCTTGATGTCGTTCATTATGGAGATACGCACGGCTACGATAAGGACAAGCCGCGGCCCAACGCCTGGCCGTATCGCGACTATGTGATCGAGGCCTTGAACAATGACAAGCCCTATGCCCGCTTCGTCGAGGAGCAGCTGGCGGGTGATCTCCTCTCCCCAGGGACGCGGGATGGTTACCGGGCGCTTGGTTTTATTGCTGCTGGGCCGTGGGACTTCATTGGTCATGCCGAGCTGCCCGAATCGAAGATCGACGGCAAGATTGCCCGTCACCTCGACCGTGACGACATGGTGGCCAACACCATTGGGACTTTCACGAGTGTGACGGTTCACTGCGCTCAGTGCCACAACCACAAGTTCGATCCGATCCCGCAATCGGACTACTATGCATTGCAGTCGGTCTTTGCGGCGCTCGATCGGGCTGATCTAAAGTACTTTCCTGGCGACGAGGTGAAAACCCGGCGGATCAATGAGCTCGAGGGCCGTCAGCGGATTCTCGCTGAGCAGAAGCGGGTGATTGAGCGAGAGGCGGCGAAGGCGGCCGGAGAGCCACTCCGCCAGCTTGATGGACGAATTGCGGGCCTGCCAAAGGATGCCCCAGATATGGTTGAACTGCGTCGGGAACGGGAGGCCCTGGTCCGGGCAGCCATGAGTGAAGAGAAGCGGCTCGAACTCGATCGCACCTCTGTGACGCTGGCCGAGATTGCCCGAGAGCTGGAGGGAATGCCCGGACCTGAGGTCGTCTACGCTGGGATTGTCTGGCGCGGAGCTGGAGCCAACTTTGTCGGCACCGGCGGCAACAGTGGCCGACCGCGGACGATCCACATCCTGGCACGGGGACAGGTGACTGCACCCGGCAAGGTTGCCGAGCCCGGCGCCCTCTCCATGCTCGATTTTCAGCCGGCGCGTTTCGGAATCGCCCCTGATGCCCCTGAGGGGACCCGTCGTGTCGCCCTTGCCCGCTGGATCACCCATCGCGACAATCCACTCACCTGGCGGAGCATCGTCAATCGCGTCTGGCAGTACCATTTTGGCAGTGGTATCGTCGCGACCCCCAACGACTTTGGGCTTAATGGCGCCAAGCCCACCCACCCGGAGCTGCTCGACTGGCTCGCGGTCTGGTTTCGGGATGGTGGAGGTTCACTCAAGCAGCTTCATCGGCTGATCGTCACCAGTGAAACCTATCGCCAATCGAGTAGTGGCAGCCAGGGGAGAGGCGTTGACGACGGCAATACCCTGCTTTGGCGTCAGAATCGGCGCAAGCTTGAGGCCGAGGCGATTCGCGACGCTATTCTTGCTGTCAGTGGAACCCTCGATCTGCGAATGGGCGGACCCGGCTGGCAGGATTTTGTCATTGAGCGTCCCGAGCACTCGCCCCATTACGAGTATGGTCTGGCCGATCCGGAGGAGAAGGGAACCTGGCGCCGCTCGGTCTATCGCTTCATTGTCCGCTCGCAGACCCAGCCCTGGATGACCGCGCTCGACTGCGCCGACCCCTCGATGCGGGTCGACCGCCGCAATGAGAGCCTCTCTCCGCTCCAGGCGCTGACCATGCTCAACAACGGGTTGATGATCAGTCAGGCTCGCCACCTGGCTGCACGGCTCGAGCGGGAGCAGCCGGGCGGCCTCGAGCAACAGATCGATCGGGCCTTCGCTCTCGCCTTTGGACGCACCGCCAGCAAAAATGAAAGGGCCGCCCTCGTCGCTTTTGCCGCGCGCCACGGGCTGCCCAATCTTAGCCGTGCCATCTTCAACCTGAATGAGTTTGCCTTCGTCGATTGAGGGCGGGAGTCATCCGAAGATACGCTTCTCCTTCTTTTCAGGCTGCCTGGTCCCCTCGGTCGGCGGCTTCTCTTCAAGCGCCGCAAGCTGCTCGAAGACCTTCTTCATCTCCCGGCTCATCCTGGATGGTGTCGTGACCGTGGTGACGACGTAAAGATCGCCACGACCGCTACCCTGAAGTGAGACGATCCCTTTGCCGCGCACTTTGAAGACTGAACCGGTCTGGGTTCCCTCCGGGATTCTGAGTCGGTCTTCCCCGTCAAGGGTTGGGATCCTGATCTCACCCCCGAGTGCCACGGTCGAGAAACTTACCGGGACCTTAACGTAAAGGTCGCTCCCCTGCCGCTCGAAGGTCTCGTGATCGCGGACGTGGATCACCACGTGGAGGTCGCCTGCCGGCCCGCCGGCCATCCCCGGCTCACCCTCACCGCTCAGCCGCAGTCGGGTGCCCGTATCGACCCCGGCCGGTATCTTAAGATCGATCGTATGCTGCTTCTCGACCCGTCCCGCGCCGTGGCACCCCCGACAGGGATTGGAGATAGTTCGACCAGCTCCCCGACACGAACTGCACGTCCGCGTCATAGTAAAGGGGCCCTGCTGGAATCTGACCTGTCCAGCTCCACCACAGGACTGACAGGTGACCGGTGAAGACCCCGGCGCGGCCCCGGAACCACTGCACGTCCCGCAGCTTTCAAGACGCGGGATGGTTATCTGCGACTTGATTCCTTTTGC
>JBEGMZ010000025.1:0-6648 GCA_041182745.1 Acidobacteriota bacterium | reverse complement strand
CACGGCTCAGGATCAGCGCCGTCCGCGCCGCCGGGTCACTGAGCATGGAGACCATCTCTAATGGTTCCGAGTCTCCATAACCTTTCAGAAAGAGCCGTCGCGGCGACTCGTAACGCCCGATGGACAGTGTCTTCGGTGGGTCCCTGAAGAGAAAGTCGGCATTTGAGTCGAACCAGCGTGCAGCTCCAAGCATCTCCGGTTCCGACCTTCCGACGGAGTTGACATCTTGCGAGTAGAAGAGCGTCCACTGAACAATCGGACTCGCACTGGCGACGTTATACACGTACTGGCCACCCGCATCAGCAAGAGGAGCGTCGAAGGACTCGATCCGCTCACCGCGGGCAGTCTCGGTGTTGATCCGAACAGACGAGACGGTGGGCAGTTCGACCTCGACCACCGAGGTTGGATCAACGCGGTGGAGGTGACCATTGACACTTACCTCGACAGTCTGTCCCAGCCCATTATAGATGGTCAGGGTCCTCCCCTTCTCACCGAGCATCGACCCGCCATAGGTGACTCCACCAACTATCAGAAGGGCGGTGGCAAATCGAGCGATCGCCGGGCCGACTCCGACTGCGTTCTGAAAGCGGGTCCACCAACCGATCTTTGTCTCGGGCTGACGCTCGCTGCCCGGAGTCAGAGTTGAGTAGTAGATTGGCGCACCGAGCGGCACGGGGGCAGTCTCAGCCGGCTCTCCAAGACGATACCAGCTGGCAATTCGCCCCTCCGCCTCAAGCAACTGGTCGAGGAGGGCACGGGAGAGTCCCAACAGATTGACATTGACAGCGTAACACCAGCTGTCAATCACCTGGATCCACTCACTAAAGTTCTCAGCATTCGGCTCGGGCAGACCGAACTCACCAATCAGGGCGCTCCAACTCTCAGTCTGAAGCTGGCCTGCCAACTGGTCGTTAAGCACCACCTGCTCCCGCTGCGCAAATACTGGCTGCAGTGCGCGAAAGGTTTCACGGGCCGCGTATAGAATTCGCTCAAATCCACCCCCGCTGACCCGGCCACCAATCGATTCGATCCGCAGTGTCGTCTGCAGAAAGATGATCGCGTCCTGAAGATTGGCCCGGGTGTGATCAGCGTAGTGGAGAAGGGCGACGAGACTGGTCAGGTACTGATCCCATCCCTGCCCCAGTCTGACGGCGATCGCGCGGTGAACGGTACGGCAGAGCCGGTCATAGTCGTTGATGGAGCGATTGAGTTGCCCGATCTCAGCCTCAATCTCGCTGATTGCCGCCGGGAGCATACTCTTCTTCAACTCTCCACCACGATAGCGGATGACGCCATTGGGCGCGGTCATCGTTCCGCGGTGAAGGTGCTCAAGCATAACCTTTTCACTGCTCAGGTTGCGCCGACGCTCCAGCATCTCGATGACCGGCTGGGGATCGAGCTGGTCAAGTGCCGACTCGGCGCCCTCAAGTGATGACGAGTAGAGGTCGGTCGCCATCTCGGCGCTGATGACGATGGAACGACCCATATAGATACCGGCGTACTCCCGGCGATTGGAGATGGCCGAGAACTGCCGATCGAATTCCTGCCGGACCTCTTCGATCGGCAGTGGAGTGGGCGGGGTCTTGACCTCGATCCCGTCAAAGAGCCATCTGGTCACAGTCGCCCGGAGTGGAGTGATGTCATCAAAGAGCTCCCAGGCACTGCGCTGATCGATCGGGGCCGCCACGAACAGTCGCTTTGCGTTCTCCTCCCGCTCGTGATTGAGCGGATGGGTCGACCACATCTGCGGGGGATGGGCAATCTCCGCACGAAATATACGCCGATCCTCAGGCTTCACCTCGGGTGAATCCTGTGACCTCGGCAGTCCGGCGAAGGATGGATCGTCATAGGCATTCCGCAGATGCTCGATCAGTGCCGTCTGAATGGCAAAGGCATCCCCAATCTCCCTGCCCTGCTCATACTTGGCCAGGGCAAACTTTTTCGTGCCCTCCCACGCCTGGTCGGCTCCCTGCAGACGATGCAACGCGCAGATCAACGCCTCACTGCCAGTCAGCGAGACCGAGACCAGATCGGCCTGCATCTCCATCTCCCGTGAGAGAACCCGTTGCGATAGGAGCACCAGACCAAAAGCGGTATCGACCAGCGACCGGATTGCCCAGATGATGAGTGAAAGAACCCAGCCAATCCAGGCAAATCTGAGGTCGAATCGCGAGAGGCTGGCCAGGAATTCGTCGAGAGCATCACGCCGCGCCACAACCTGCACCACAATCTGCTGGGCAACATAGACCCACCGCCCCACGGCCATGGTCCGCTGGGCAAAATGGCCAAACTCGTGGGCGAGGACCGCCTTCAGCTCACCAAGAGTGAGGACGTTGACCAGACCAAGCCCAATTTCGAGATTCTTCCTTGAGGGATAGACGAGGTTGAGAACCGAGAGGTCGTAAAAGACGCTGGCGTTGACCTCAGGCGAGAGGAAGACCCGGTGGGGACGTGGAGCTCCGGCCTCATCTGCTAGTCGATAGAGGAACTCGAATAGTCGCGGCTGAGTCGAAGGGGTGACCTCAACCCCGGGCCGATTGCCGGCGCGATTGATGAAGAAGATGCTCTTGATCATAAAGACGGCGAGAAAGAGCGCTCCTGCACCAATTCCAATATCCCATATTCCCCCGGCTCCGTCGAGCAGTCGCCAGAACAACCTGAAGGCGATCCGGATAAACCAGTAGGTGAGAAGACAGTAACTGATCACAAACAGGGCGAGCCCACTTACGGCCAGCCAGGCATGCAGCTTGTAGGCCCGTGTTGGCTGGCGAAGCGATTCCGGAACCGTCAGTGGTCCTGGGGGATAGATGTCTTCCATACATTGCTCCTCGAATCGCACCTCAGGTGGCCAGGCAGCCTGGTCCGCGAGGCAGAATTTCAGTCGATTGGCAGTTGGTCGGTTCCCACAGTGCTTGACGAGCAGAGGTCGTTACGGAAACCATCGAAATATTACTACAATTATCAGTAAAATTAGAACCCCGCTAACTATTATTTTAGATACCAATCCCGACTCAAAGGATGAAGTGGGAAGCGGCCATTTCCACCGATCCGGATTGCACTTCTCCCCGCCGGTGTGAGACATTCTCGGCGATTGACACAACATTGATCTGGCAATCCGGCAAGCAGGGCCAGGTTTCGCGAAAGGAAGAGAGAACTGAGATGGCAGACGCATTTCCACGAATCAAGAGGATCAATTACGAGGGCGCCGATTCGCGCAATCCTTTTTCGTTCAAACACTACAACCCGGAGGAGCTGATCGAGGGGCAGCCAATGCGTGAGCACCTGCGATTCGCCTCCTGTTTCTGGCACACGATGCGGGGACGGGGTGCAGAGATCTTCGGGATGCCGACGGCGGTTCGGCCCTGGGACGATTTTCAGGAGTCGGTCGAGACATCGGTTCGCCGGATCGAGGTCTTCTTCGAGCTGCTGGAGAAGCTGCAGATCGACTACTACTGCTTCCATGACCGGGACGTCGCACCCGAGGGTCGCAACCTGAAGGAGAGCAACAAGATCCTCGACCGGATCACCAAGGTTCTGGCAAAGGCCCAGAAGAACTCGGGCAAGAAGTTGCTCTGGGGGACAGCCTGCCTCTTCCAGCATCCGCGCTTTATGCACGGGGCGGCGACTTCGCCAAATCTGGATGCCTTCATCTACGCTGCCGCCCAGGTGAAGAAGGCGCTCGAGGTGACACACGAGCTGGGCGGTGAGGGCTACGTCTTCTGGGGTGGGCGCGAGGGCTACTTCACGCTGCTCAATACCGATATGAAGCGGGAGCTGGACCATCTCGGAGCCTTCATGCATATGGCTGTCGACTACAAGAAGAAGATCGGCTTCAAGGGACCATTCTATATCGAGCCAAAGCCAAAGGAGCCGACGAAGCATCAGTATGACAGTGACGCCGCGACCTGCCTCAACTTCCTGCGGCAGTATGACCTGCTCGACCACTTCAAGCTCAATATCGAGACCAACCATGCCCAGATTGCGCAGCACACAATGCAGCACGATCTGGAGACTGCGATTGCTGCAGGCGCGTTGGGGTCGATCGACGCGAACATGGGTGACTGGCAGCTGGGGTGGGATACTGATCAGTTTCCGACCGACCTCTACATCACCACCCACGTCATGCTCTGCGTCCTGAAGATGGGAGGATTCACGACCGGCGGACTCAACTTCGACGCGAAGGTGAGACGAGAGAGCTTCGAGCCGGAGGATCTCTTCCACGCTCATATCGCCGGGATGGATACGTTTGCGCGCGGACTGAAGATCGCGGCCCGGATCCGTCAGGATGGACGGATCGCCGAGTTTGTGCGTGAGCGCTATGCTTCGTGGGATAGCGAGCTTGGCAGAAAGATCGAGGCTGGCAGGACGAGCTTCGAGGAGCTGGAGCCGCTCGCGCTCAAGTTGGGTGAGGTGAAGACGAATCGAAGCGGTCGCCAGGAGTACCTCGAGAGCCTCTTCAACGAGTTCATCTAAATAGAAACAGCCGATAAATAGAAACAGCCGAAATCGGAACGTGCAACATTGGAACCGGTCGCTTATTCGTGGCCACTCCGGCGGGCGGTCCCCCCACCCACAGGTTGCGTGTTCCGATTTCGTGGCCTGGAGGGGTGCGGCGATCGAGGCTCAGTCTGAAATGCGGCGCAGCTCCTCCAGCCAGACCGTCGGCTCAGAGTCACTCGGGGCACGCCAGTCTCCGCGTGGTGAGAGTGACCCGCCGGATCCAACCTTGGGCCCGTTCGGAATGCACGAACGCTTGAACTGACTGGTGCGGAAGAAGCGGTCGATGAAGACCTCAAGCCACCGACAGATCGTCGCGAGATCGTATTTACCCCCCCAGGCGTTGAGTGCAAGATAGGCGACCTTGCCGGGTCGAAAGCCAAAGCGCGAAATATAGTAGAGGTTGAAGTCCTGCAGTTCGTACGGGCCGATCCTGGCCTCGGTGCTCTGTGCGGGTTCTTCCGAGGTCTGGTCACCGGCCGGGATCAGCTCGGGTGAGATCTCGGTCTCGAGGATCGATTCAATGATCGCCGAGGTCGGGGGATCGAACTGCCGTGAAGCGATCACCCAGCGCAGCAGGAACTGGATGAGTGTCTTCGGTACCGAGGCGTTGACGTTGTAGTGGGACATGTGGTCCCCAACGCCGTAGGTGGTCCAGCCGAGCGCGAGTTCACTCAGATCGCCAGTGCCAAGAACCAGTCCGTGATGGAAATTGGCGAGCCGGAAGAGGTGTGAGGTGCGTTCACCAGCCTGGACATTCTCGAAGGTCACATCGTAGACCGGCTGTCCCTCACTGAAAGGGTGGCCGAGATCGCGCAGCATCTGCTGGCAGGATGGGCGGATGTCGAGCTCGCTCGCCGTGACGCCAAGCGCCGTCATCAGAGCGTGGGCGTTGGCAAGCGTTGTCCGGCTGGTGGCAAATCCAGGCATCGTGTAGCCGAGGATGTTCTGACGCGGCAGGCCGAGCTGATCCATCGTCCGGGCAGCAACGATCAGCGCTTGCGTCGAATCGAGTCCTCCGGAGACCCCGACCACAACCTTCACAATCCCCGTGCTCTGCAAACGTTTCATGAGGCCGTGAACCTGGATATTGTAGGCCTCATAGCATCTCTCATCGCGAACCCGCTCATCATCCGGGACATAAGGATAGCGCTCAACGCGGCGAACCAGTGGCACTGGACCGCGCGGAAGCTCAAAGTCGAATCGTACCCGGCGGAGCTGCCGAAGACGTGGGAGATGATCACCAATCGAGTCGTTGAAACTGGTTGTCCGCATCCGGTCCTGGGCCAGCCGCTCGAGGTCGATGTCGGCGATTATGAGCTGCTCCTCGTTTGAGAAGCGGTCAGACTCGGCAAGAAGCTCATTATTTTCGTAGACGATCGCCTGTCCATCCCAGGCGAGGTCGGTCGTCGATTCTCCCGGGCCGGCGGCCGAGTAGAGGTAGGCAGCGATGCACTTGCCGGAGTGGGCAGCGCAGAGGTTCCGCCGGTAGTCGCCCTTGCCAATCGTGACATTGCTTGCCGAAAGGTTGGCCAGCACCGTCGCTCCCCCCAGTGCGGCGTAGGTGCTTGGCGGAATTGGAGTCCAGAGATCCTCGCAGATCTCGGTGTGGATCGTAAAGTTGTCGATGGTGGAGGCCTCGTAGAGGAGGTCGTTTCCGATCGGCACCATTTCGCCGAGAAAGCGGACCTCACCGTTGATCAGGTCGCGTCCGGAGCTGAACTGGCGTTTCTCGTAGAATTCACGGTAGTTTGGCAGATAGGTCTTCGGAGCAAGCCCGAGGATGCGTCCGCGATGGATGACCACCGCGCAGTTGAAGAGCCTTCCCTCAAATCGGAGCGGGGCGCCGACAATCAGCACCGGATAGAGCTCGCGACTCGCGGTAACCAGCCGGCCAATTGCTTCTTCGGTAGCCCGGAGCAGCGGTTCCTGCTGGAAGAGGTCATCGTTGGTGTAGGCGGAGAGCCCCAGCTCGGGAAAGAGCGTCAGCGCCGCACCCGATTCAGAGGCGCGACGGGCAAGGCCGAGCGTCCGATCGAGGTTGTATGACGGATCAGCGACCCGGAGAAAAGGCGTCGCGACCGCGACCCGGACGAACCCGTGTGCATAGATTGAACGGAATGAACGTGGCATCAGCAAATCTCCTCACCC
>JBEGMZ010000024.1:0-3969 GCA_041182745.1 Acidobacteriota bacterium | reverse complement strand
GGGGATATATAACATTGACCAGCAGCCCTCCATCTCCACACCAGTTGGGCAGAGATCTCATCGTTTGTTTCAAATCGTCCGGCGATTGATGTAGAGTGTTGAGTTGGATCGATGACTGACGGGAGAGGAATTTGATGGCCAAGCGCGGCAATATTCTGGTGGTTGATGACGAGGAGGTGATGAGGGACGTCCTCGAGAGCCTGATCTCTGCTGAGGGCTACCGGGTGGACATCGCCCGTACCGGCGAAGAGGGGCTCGCACGTCTGAATGAGCGTTCGTACGACGTGGTTCTTCTCGATGTCTCAATGCCGGGGATGGGTGGATTGCGGACCCTCGAGGAGATACTCAGAACGGATCGCGAAGCAGTGGTGATTATGATCACCGCATATGCCACTTTTGAGACGGCGATCGCGGCCTGGCAGCTCGGAGCCTTCAACTGTATCCGCAAGCCTTTCGAGAACGTGCAGATCATCAGGACCATTGGTGCCGGTGTTGCCCGTCGACGTGGTGACGAGGAGAGACGAATCCTGCGGCGCACGTTACGCCAGTCGGCCGACCGGACACAGATTGTTGGCACCTCGGCAGCGATGCGTGAGGTCTACGATCTGATCGAGCAGGTGGCGCCGGCCAGATCGACTATTCTCGTGACCGGTGAATCGGGCACCGGTAAAGAGGTCGTTGCCCGGGCGGTCCATTTCTCGAGTCCGCGCGCCGAATCAGGTCAGTTTGTCGCGGTCAACTGCAGCAATATCCCGTCGGAGCTGCTCGAGTCGGAACTCTTCGGCCATACCAAGGGCGCCTTTACCGGCGCGATCGCAGCCAAGAAAGGGCTCTTCGAGGTCGCAGATGGGGGTTCGATATTTCTCGACGAGATCAGCACCATCCCACCCGAGACGCAGGCCCGGTTGCTGCGGGTGATCCAGGAGCGCGAGTTCACTCCGCTCGGGGATACCCAGCCGCGCCGGGTCGATGTCCGAATCATCGCGGCAACCAACACCGACCTCCAGCGAGCGGTCAAATCGGGTGAGTTTCGCGAGGATCTCTTCTATCGACTCAACGTCATTAATATCCACCTGCCACCTCTTCGCAACCGTCGCGAGGATATTCTGCCACTCGCGCAGCACTTCATCCGCAAGTATGGCCAGGAGAACGAACGGGAGATCGATCCACAACTGGCACCAGAAGTTCTGATGGCGCTTGAAAAGTACCCCTGGCCGGGCAATGTCCGTGAACTGGAGACTGCCATCGAGCGGGCGGTAATCATTGCTCGCAGCAATGAGCTGACCCTCGACTGCCTGCGGGCTGAGATCTGGCAACCGGAGAGCCTCGAAGCAAACCAGCATCCGGTCTCTGACTCGATCAATACGCTCGATCTCACGCGTGGCATCTCATTCTATGACGAGGTCTCACGCTTCGAGATCGAACTTATCCGCCGGGCACTCGACCTGACGGGGGGGCATCAGAGCCGCGCGGCCAAGCTTCTCGGCATGAACAATACTACCCTCAACAGCAAGATCAAGGTCTACAACATCAGACTCTGATGATCAACGAACACTCCAAGTCGTGGCGAGGATACCTGATGGCGGCCGGAGCGGCGGTTATGTGGGGTGTCTCAGGGGTGATCGCGAGGTATCTGATTGGACACGGACAGCATCCTCCGGCGGAGCTGCTCTTCTTCCGAACAGCCCTCGCCGCAGCAATACTCTTCGCCTGGGCCACCTTTCGAAGAAGGGGAACGGGTGGCTTCCCACTTATCGCGCGGCGTGACTGGCCGCTCTTCCTGCTGATGGGTGGAATCGGACTGGTTGCCAATCAGGGGTTCTACTACCTCGCCCTCACGCGGGTTGATGTCGGGTACGCCCTGCTCTTTCAGTACCTCTCGCCGGTGATGCTGATGGGTTACGGCCTGTTGACCCGGACCGAGAATCTGAGTGGTGGCAAACTGCTGGCAGCCGCCACGGCGATTGCCGGGTGCGCGCTCATGGTTCTTGGTAACGCGGGGGGGATTGCCGGGATCTCGATCGCCGGAACACTCTTCGCGCTCGGATCCGGTGTCGGGTTCTCTTTCTACGCCCTACTCGGCAAACATCTCCAGGGCCGCTACACGACCGTCGACATGATGATGTGGGCCTTTCTGATTGCCGCCCTGATGTGGGCCCTGATCAATCCGGTCTGGGCATTGCCCTGGTCGACATACGATGGCGCGGCCTGGCTGTTCTTCCTCTACCTCGCAACGGTTGCCACGGTCATCCCCTTCGGCCTCTTCCTCTTCAGTCTCCGTTATCTCGAGGCCAGTCGAAGCAGCCTGACCTCGATGGTGGAACCGGTGGTGGCGGCGGTCGTTGCCTGGCTTTGGCTGGGTGAAAGGCTGAGCGAGGTCCAGATTCTGGGAGGAACGGCAGTACTCGCCGGCGTGCTTCTGCTCCAGGGTGAAGCAATGCTGCGCCGCCGTGCCCTCGGCAGACAATCCACCCACCAAAGCTGAGTGAAGCTCAGTTCCAGGTAGTCTTCAAAACGCGGCGACCATCCGGCCGTGACGGCGATGGCGAGGCTGGGACGAGCGGGCGCGGATCTCCAACCCCCCACGGCAGTCGCGCCGGCTGGTTGAAGACCGATCCACGAAGCGCCGGTAAGGCCCCCTTGTCGAGAAGTGCCCGATAGTACCAGATTGCTACGCCTGGCAATCGACGGCTCCGTGCCGCCGTAATCATCCTGATCAACTCGTCGACTGTCGGGTTGGTACTGTCGATACCGGGGACGAAACCGGTCAGAGTCGGCACGGCTGCCAGCTGACGGACCAGTTCCGCCTCAAACTGCTGGCTGTCACGTCGATAGATCTGGGGAACAATAAAGTCGACCGCCCCGGTGGCAACCCATACCGGATACTCCTGCACGAAATTCACATACGAGTAAGGGAAGACGATTGGGGCATTGCTGACCAGCAGGCGTCCGGAAGCGGCTCTGACCCTTTGGTGCAGGGTGGAGGCGAAGCGGTTGAGTCCATCCGCGCGCCACTTCATCCAGCCGGGGTCGGCCGGATTATCAGGTGGGGCGGTACCGTTGTTCTCCTGCCGGTAGAGAGAGACCGTGTGGTCATCGTAACCACAATCGAGCTGCGGATACCGGAGGCGGTCAAACTGGATCCCGACAACCTGGTAACTTAGGGCGACCTCCTCAACCAGTCGGAGAAGAAACTCCTGGACATCCGGTCTCGTCTGAACCATCCAGTAGAAGAGTCCGCCTGGAGCGCTGAATCCACGCTGTCCCGCCCTTGTCTGCGCCAGCCACTCGGGATGGCGATCAAAGATCGGACCACGACCGCCCACACCGGGAAAATATCCACTGTAACCACCGATGAACCCATATTCGAACCAGGGCATGACCAGGAGACCAACCCGACCAGCTTCTTCAATCACCTCCGCCAGCGGATCCCGACCGACAAATCCTGGGTCGGTCAGCAGCCCGGTCTCCTTCTCAAAGACCCTGCTCGGCCACAACGGGTAACCCCGTGACCAGACATTGACAAGCACCAGATTAAAATTGGCAGCGGCGAGCTGCTCAACTGTCGAACGGATCTCAAGCCGTGAGACAAGTGAGCTGCGATCGATCCAGACTGCCCGCACCTCGGTCATAACCGCCGGTTCAGCCCCTTCAACTCCGGGGGCAAGCAGGGCCAGAATCAGAACAAGACCGGAGATACTCCGGCGGTAAAGACCACATAGAAACAGCCGACATCGGCACAGGCAACATTGAAAAACGTCCCTGATTCGCGGCGACTCCATCATACAGTGTCCCAATGTTGCCTGTTCCGATTTAGACACCAGGACCGTCCTTTCACCTCGATGGCCGCGCATCGCGATCGAGCAGCCGGATCTCAAAGAGCTTCGGCCAGAGTTTTCCGGTCACAAAGAGCCGTTGACCGGCCTCATCCCAGGCAATTCCATTCAGGACATCAACCCCGCGCAGGCG
>JBEGMZ010000023.1:0-4158 GCA_041182745.1 Acidobacteriota bacterium | reverse complement strand
GGCAAGCAGGGGCGTTTTCGGCAGAACCTGCTCGGCAAGCGAGTCGACTATTCCGGGCGTTCGGTGATCGTGGTCGGACCCGAGCTGAAGCTCTACCAGTGCGGACTGCCAAAGAAGATGGCGCTCGAACTCTTCAAGCCGTTCATCTACAACCGGCTTGAGGCCGAGGGACACGCCACGACGATCAAGCAGGCAAAAGAGAAGGTCGAGCAGCAGGATGACGTGGTGTGGGACATTCTCGAAAAGGTGATCAAGGATCACCCGGTGCTGCTCAACCGCGCTCCAACGCTGCACCGTCTCGGAATTCAGGCCTTTGAACCGGTACTGGTCGAGGGGAAGGCAATCAAGATCCATCCGCTCGTCTGTACCGCCTTCAACGCCGACTTTGACGGTGACCAGATGGCGGTGCACATTCCGCTCTCACCTGAAGCGCAGATTGAGGCGCAGGTGTTGATGCTGGCCTCCAACAACATCCTTTCGCCGGCCTCTGGTCAGCCGATTGCGGTTCCGTCGCAGGATATCGTGCTGGGCTGCTACTACCTGACCCGGGCCGTCGATGGAGCGAAGGGTGAGGGGCGAGCCTTCGCCAACCTTGAAGAGGTGTTGCTGGCGCTCGACGCGAAGGAGGTTACGACGCAGACGAAGATCCGGCTGCGTTATGAAGGCCGCCTGATCGACCTTGAGAATGAGCGCGACTCACAGGATATCATTCGGGCGACGCCGCACGAGGTGAAGCGAACGATCAACACAACGGTGGGTCGGGTAATCCTGAACGATTCCCTGCCCCCGGAGATGCCCTTCATCAACGGGATGCTGAAGAAGAAGGGGCTGACAAACCTCGTCAACTACTGCACCCTGCGCCTCGGGCACAAGACGACGGTGCGGACGCTCGATCGATTGAAGGAGACTGGTTTTCTCTACGCGACACGGGCCGGGCTCTCGATCGGGATCGATGACATGGTCACCCCGCCAAGCAAGCCGACCCTCGAGCGTGACGCAGAGGAGAGGGTAGAGTACGTCGAGCAGCAGTACCGCGAAGGTGCGATCACTAACGGCGAACGATACAACAAGGTGGTTGCGATCTGGTCAGAGGTCACGGAGCGGGTGGCCGATGAGATGTTCAAGGAGATGCAGCGCCGCGAGAAGAGCAGCCGTGAGCTCAATCCGATTCTGGTCATGGCCGATTCCGGGGCGCGCGGTAACCAGCAGCAGATCCGTCAGTTGGCGGGAATGCGCGGACTGATGGCCAAACCCTCGGGGGAGATCATCGAGACGCCGATCCGAGCCAATTTCCGTGAGGGGCTCAACGTGCTCCAGTACTTCATCTCGACGCACGGTGCACGAAAGGGACTGGCTGATACGGCACTCAAGACGGCCGACTCGGGCTATCTGACGCGGCGTCTGGTTGACGTGGCGCAGGATGTGATCATCAGTGAGGTGGATTGCGGAACCGTCAAGGGGATCTGGGCTGAGCCGATTACCGAAGGTTCGGACATCATCGAGGGTCTGCGGGAGCGAATAATCGGACGGGTCACCCTCGAGGCGGTTCTGGATCCGATCACGGGGCAGACCCTGATCGAGGTGAACGAGGAGGTCTCCGAGGATGCGGCGACCGAGATCCAGAATGCTGGTATCCAGCGGGTGCGAATCCGTTCGGTGCTGACCTGCGAGTCCCGGCGTGGATGTTGCATCAAGTGTTACGGGCGCAACCTTGCCACCGGCGCGCCGGTCGACATCGGCGAGGCGGTTGGAGTTATTGCCGCCCAGTCGATCGGTGAGCCGGGCACGCAGCTGACGATGCGGACCTTCCATATCGGTGGAACGGCAACCAAGGTGACGGAGCAGAACCAGCACACCGCCCGCGTCAGTGGAACAATCAAGTACGAAGGTCTCAACACGGTCATCAACCGGAAGGGTGTGATCACAGCGATGAATCGTAACGGTGCGGTTCTGATCGTTGATGATCGCGGACGCGAAGTTGAGCGCTATCCGATCGGTTACGGAACCGGGTTGCTGGTGCCCGAAGGCACAAAGGTTGAGGAAGGCGAAATCATTGCCGAATGGGATCCTTACTCCTTCTCGATTCTGACCGAGGTTGGGGGAACGGTCCACTGGCGTGACCTGATCGAGGGAATCACTGTTCACGACGAAGTCGATGATGCGAGCGGACAGACCCGCCCGATCGTTATGGACTCACCGGATGAGAAGCGTCAGCCGCGCATCGAGATCAAGAACGAGACTGGCAAGCAGCTCAAGTCTTATTCGATGCCGATCCGAGCCAACCTCATGGTCAGCGATGGCGACGAAGTGGCTCCGGGTGACGTGATCGCCAAGACCCCGCGTGGATCGACCCGCACCAAGGATATCGTGGGTGGTCTGCCACGAGTGGTTGAGCTCTTCGAGGCAAGGAAGCCGCGCGAGACGGCGGTGATGAGCGAGATCAACGGTGTGGTCAAGCTTGGGAATATCACGAAGGGCGCGCAGAAGATCATCGTCAGCGGTGAGCATGGCGAAGATCGGGAGTACTCGATCCCCCGCGGAACGCACATCAACGTCCAGGAGGGTGACCGGGTTCGGGCGGGTGAGCCATTGATGGATGGTCCACTCAATCCGCACGACATCCTCTCGGTGCGGGGGATGGAAGAGCTCCAGCGATACCTTGTCAATGCGATCCAGGAGGTCTATCGGCTTCAGGGTGTGCACATCAACGACAAGCACATCGAGGTGATCGTCCGGCAGATGCTCCGGTGGGTGCGGATCAAGGACGTGGGCGATACCGAGTTTCTGCTTGAGGAGCAGGTTGATCGCTTCCGGTTTGCCGATGAGAACGCGCGAGTGCTTGAGGCGGACGGGCAGCCTGCGACGGCTGATCCGCTGCTGCTTGGCATCACCAAGGCCTCGCTCTCAACTGAGTCGTTCATCTCTGCCGCCTCATTCCAGGAGACAACCCGGGTGTTGACGGAGGCGGCCATCTCGGGTCGCGTCGACTATCTGCGCGGGCTCAAGGAGAACGTCATCATGGGTCGGCTGATTCCAGCCGGAACAGGAATGGAGTTCTACCGCAACGTCAGGATCCCGGATGATGCGACGGCGAAGGAGACTAAGGTCGATGACGTCGAGGATACTGAGAGCTACATCGATGCCGTCGTTGCCGCCAGCAACAATCGGCTCCTGGCAATCAATGCGGTCGAGGATGACTCTTCGTTTGACGAGGATCTCGACGAAGGGCTGGATGACGAGTCGTCTCTCGAGGGGCTCGACGAGGAGTTCAGCGAGTCGGTAATCGGAGAAGCTGGTAACGATTTCGACGACGACCTCGAGTAAAGACGGAGGTCGGTCATCTGGCGGCTCTCGTGAGGAGCCGGTGGGTGCGGTCTCGAAATGGCGGGCAGAAACACGACCCAGTGTTTCTGCCCGCTGCTATTTTCAGCTGGAGCCTGGTTGCGGTATGATGTTGGTGGCTTATCAGTTCTTGACCCGTTTCAAGAGTCTCTGGTAGCATCAGCCGGCTAAGGTATGGCGGCGCAAAGGTTAAAGTGGTAAAAGCGATGCGATGTGACGTCTGTGGAGCAGACTGGAAATCGGGTGCGGCTCTTTGCTCTCATTGTCACGAGGGAGAGCCGGTGCGGGGATCGGTGACGCGTGCAGATTCGGTCTGGCCGGAGGGGGTCGCACGCCCGGTCATCCGCCGTCGCTCAGTGACCGTGGGCGAAGAGGTCGCCGTGGCGCCAAAGCTGGAAGACAACCTGATCCGGTTTCCCTACGTCAGCTCGACGGCGACCGCACCAGCAGTACCGTCAAAATCGTCCGAGGGGCCGGAGTGGCGGCAGCTGATTAGGGATCGGGTGCGGGAATCGCGGGAGAAGCGGAGCACCGAAGGTGGCACGGTTGAGGCGGTGGAGGGGAGCAGTGCGGTCAGGGATGTCAGAGCTTTAGAAAATAACCGCCCCGTGAGTAACCCGGGGGAGAGTGTCTCTGACAGAACTGACGTAAACCCGATTGTTGAGTCAGCATTGAAGCGTATCCGGCGAGTCCCATCGCCCGTGACGCCGCTTCCCGTTGCCGGACGGGCTTCAGGCAGCCCGGCAACGGCCCTTAAATCGAATGCCATCGAGGAACCGGTCGACGGGAAAGACAGGTCGCAGGTCAGTTCCGCCC
>JBEGMZ010000022.1:0-7867 GCA_041182745.1 Acidobacteriota bacterium | reverse complement strand
GTCAGAATGTCACCAATGAAGTAGGTCACAACCGCGAAGAGGGTGCCGAGCTGCATCACCGCAAGAAAGGCGGTGATCTGCTGCGGGGTCATGGTTTGATCGATCCCCATGAGCTTCTCGGCCAGGATCAGGTGGCCACTGCTGCTGACCGGGATGAACTCAGTCAGACCCTGAATGAGACCAAGGATGATAGCGTGGATAAGGTTCATGTGATCACCGCACGTGGCGAAGCAGCCATCGCTCCAGATCGTCGATGGAGACACGCTCCTGGGCCATCGAATCACGGTGGCGGACGGTCACCGTTCGATCATCAAGCGACTGGAAATCGACGGTGATGCAGAATGGGGTACCGATCTCATCCTGTCGACGATAGAGCTTGCCGATTCCAGCTGAATCATCGTAGATGGTTCGGAGGACCGGCTGCAGGTCGCGCTTGATATGGCGGGCGACCTCGACAATCCGCGGCTCGTTCTTCTTGAGCGGAAATACAGCGACCTTGATCGGCGCGAGTTGCGGGTGGAGTCGAAGGACGACGCGGGTATATTCGTCGGTCAGCCTGCCAGCCACCTGACGCACCTTCTTGAGCAGCTCGATCTTGTCGGCGCCGGGGAGGGCGCAGGCGTCTTCAACTGCGAGAAGGGTCTGCGGAAGGCCGTTCACTGCGCCATCAAGCGACTCGGCAATCGCTGTGAGCTGTGCCGCATTCGGTCCATCGATCTTCTGGTCACCCTTCTGGGCCGCCTTGTCAGCCTCGGCGATCTTCTTATCGATACTCTTCCGCGCGGCAGTGACCGCTTCGCGAAGCGGCGTCAACTCTTCCGGCTTTGGCTCACCCACCACCTCTTCATCATAGGCCTCGCAGAGAAAGGCGAGGGTCGCACGGGTTGCCCCGGCCGATGGCTCGATGACGTAGGGGATGTAGCGTGCGCCCTTCTTTCCGGTTGCCGGATCGACGTACTGATCGTCAAAGTAGTCGAGTTTGGTCGTGCTGTCAGGATTGGGGCGCAACTTGAGCCGGGTCAGATCCTCCTCTGCGACGTCCTTGCTGTGTGCGGTCAGATCATAGTCCTGACGATTGGCGACGCCCTCCAGCTCGCTGAAACCGAGTGAGCCAGGGAAGAGGTACTCAATATCGACCGTGGCCTTGGCGTAGTGGGCCAGCTCCTCGCGTGTCTGCTCGCGTTTCTGAAGCCTCTCCGGTGCCAGCCCAAGGTTGATGTACCAGTTGAAACGCTGCTCGACCCACTCAGCATGGAGCTCAACGTCGTTCTTCTCGCCTGGCTGCAGATACTGCGGAGGCTTGCAGAAGTACTCGATCTCCATCTGCTCGAACTCACGGGTCCGGAAAGTGAAGTTTCCCGGAGTAATCTCGTTGCGGAAGGCCTTGCCGATCTGAGCGACACCAAAGGGCAGCTTACGACGGGTTGTCTGCTGGACATTCTGAAAGTTGACAAATATCCCCTGCGCTGTCTCCGGCCGGAGATATGCAATATTCTCATCACTCTCGACCGGCCCGACCGTCGTCTTGAACATCAGATTGAAGTTTCTCGGATCAGTGAGGTTGGTCGAACCGCAACTGCCGCACCGGCCATCGACCAGGTGGTCGGCCCGGCTGCGTTTGCCGCAGTCACGACAGTCAACCAGCGGATCCGAGAAGGTCGCCTCGTGCCCGGAATAACGCCAAACAAGACGATTCATCAGGATCGCCGCATCGAGACCTTCCATATCGTCACGATCGTAGACGACGGAACGCCACCAGGCACGCATAACGTTGTTCTTCAGCTCCACGCCGAGTGGACCGTAGTCCCAGGTCGAGCCAATTCCGCCATAGACCTCGGAGTTAGCGAAGATGAAGCCACGCCGCTTGCACAAGCTGACGATCTTTTCCATGCTCGATGCCGCCATAATTGTCCTTTGAACAGCCTTTCGTTGAATCCTTCAAACCGTGAATCAAGCTAAGAGTAGCTAAACCCGTCAGAGCCGGCGCCGAGTGTAGCAAAGAAGCGGGTCGACAGGCAAAGTTCCACCAGCGCGCGATGGTGGCAGAGAGGCCTGACTGGTCGTCCTCAATTTTGCCGGGTCGGGTGCTGGTAGGACCATCCCGGGCCAGGAGGAGACCGTTAGATCAGGCCATTCATCACTGCGTCGCGAGTCCACCTTGCCGCCCCCTCTGCCCACGCCAGGCCATCAACCGACGCCAGGCGAGCGCAATCCCGGTCCAGACAAGGAAGACCGAGCCAAGGGTGACAATCCCGGCGATCGTCTGCCCAACCACGCCGAGAACCTCCCCGGTATGGGTAAAGCGCAGGATGGTGCGAAAGCGGCGTCCAGGGCTGAAACTGGTGAATGGTTCCCACTTCATGGCCTCACCTGTCTGTCGGTTGAGCGTCAGGTTGGCCTTCTTCTGTGGCTCGCCGCCCATTCCGTGATCGATCGCAAAGGTGAGCGGAGCGTCGTCGCTGACGGGAAGGCGCAGATTGATGCTTTGCCATCCAGGCGTGAACTGTTCGGCCCTTACCCAGAGCGGATCGATGCCACGAGTCGAGATCCCAGGTACGGCACCTCTCGCCGGCGGCGGACCCGACGGACGGGGGGCTGGCGGCGGCGGGGCTTCACCGGCGACGCGATAGGCGAGATTGCTTGCCCACGGATAGGAGATCACCGTCGCCGAGAGCACGACCAGGAAGAGCGGAATCAACGACCAGAAGCCGATCACGTTATGCCAGTTGAAATCACGTGCCTTGCCTGGCAGTCCACGCCGGAACCAGATGATCTGCTTGAAGTGTGCCCACTTCCACTGGCGGGGAAACCAGAGATAGAACCCGCTGACGACTATGAAAAGAAAGAGGAGATTTGAAGCGCCGGTGACCGCCTTTCCAACCGCCCGCCCCTCACCTTCAACCCCAAGCCAGCGATGCCAGCCGGTGATTCGGCCAAACAACTGTCGAACCTCCGGGGCGCCACCTCCCAGCACCTCACCGGTGTATGGATTGGCGTAGACAGTCTTCCCTCCAGCGACGGAGAGCGCAACCGGGGCGGTAGCGTCGGCTCGAACAGTCACCGCAACCGGGACCACCGCCGGCGACTCACCAGTCTTTGCCAGCAACTGCTCGATCGAAAGACGCTCTCCGTCTGCCGGTGGTCGAATATCGTAATGTCGCGTGTCGGCCCAGAAGAGGAACTGCTTTTCGTAGGTCAGCAGAACTCCGGTTACCGACATGGTCAGAATGACGATCCCCGCCACAACACCACACGTAAGATGGGACCAGAAGAGAATCTTTCGAAACGTTTTCATTTGGGTATCCCTCACCTGATATCGACCCTCGTTCTCCGTTCAACAGACCAGTCAGTATATGATGCGGCAATGCCGGGTGAAAGGCGAGAGCCGAAGGATCCTATCCTACTCGCGGGCAACCAGGATCAGAGGCGGAGGTTGCGGCCGGTGCGGGCTAAATCGGAACAGGCAGCATTGGGACACTGCATAATGGAATCGCCGCGAATCAGGGACGTTTTTCAATGTTGCCTGTTCCGATGTCGGCTGTTTCTATTTAGAGCCTGATCAGCATCCCGGCCCAAATCCCACGTGGCGCACCCGGAGCAAGAAAGGTCGAGTGAATGAGCGGATACTCGCCATCCCCGACCGGAGCCAACGGTCGGGCCTGGAAGACTCCGTTACCGTCAAACCCGGTCAGACCGAGCTGGGCACCGGTCGAGTAGCGCTGGTTGAAGAGGTTACTGATCCGGGCGTGAAGCTCGAGACGGCGACTGACGCGAAACCGTGCACCAAGCTGCGTGACGCTGAAGCCCGGGGAGTACCCTTTGCCAAGATAGTAGCGGCCATCCGGCTGATGGAGGTTGTTCTCATTGCCCCGGGCGATAGAGCGCGACTGGGCCTGCAGACCATAGTTGATGGTCAGGCGCGATGTGAGCTGAAGATCGGCAAAGGCCTTGTAGAGATGGCGTGGGATAAGCGGGATACGTGACCCGGGGGCGATGGCGATTGCACCTTCCAGTCCAGGTCCCGCGCCGGTGTTTGAACTGTTGCTCTCACCATTGACCAGCTCGGGACTCGAGAAGGTCGCGTCAAGCAGCGTATAGCTGTTGCCGACCACCATCCGCCAGATTCGTGCACTCAGCTCAGCTTCGAATCCCTGCCGTGCGGTGCGCCCAAAGTTTCGAAAATAGCCATAGCCCGTCTGTTGCGAAGCGACAAAGAGAATGTCATTGGCATTGCTTGCCCGAAACCCGCCGAGGCTCCAGTTCAGCCGTCCCTCTTCGCTGGTTCGAATACCAGCCTCGAAGGTCCGGGTGATCACCTGGGCGAGAGGCGGATCTCCGGCCATCGCGTTCGGCAGCCTGCAGGGTACGGCGGGATCGGCGCAGCCCAGCTCGACCGAGGTTGGGGCACGGTTCCCCTCGGCATATGAGAGATAGAGATTGACGAGCGAGGCCGGACGAAAGGTGATCCCGACCAGTGGATTGAGCCGCGCAAAATGATGGAGACCATCAAGCGAACCGGGAACCGGATTCGGCCCATTCGAAGGGTTGATCCGGTCACGATTCTCAATCGTCGTCCGATTGTAGCGACCGGCAAGGGTGAGCGCCCAGCGACTACCGACGGTGAGCGTGTCGGTGGCGAAGAGGCTGAAGGTTCTGACCTGCCCGTGAAGGTCGACCCTGGTATCATAGGGCTCACCGTCTTCAGTGCCACCCGTCACCCCGTCGGCGAAGGAGTCGACTCCGACCACGCCGCGATCAGGCGTCAGATAGCCAAGCTGGCTCGACTGGCGAAAGTCGAGTGAGCTGCGATCGATGGTGGTTCCAACTGTCAGCTGATTGCGTTGCCCCGTCAACCAGCCAAACCAGGTTACCTGCCCGGAAACCCCATAGTTGGTCTGTCGTCCGGCAGTCCGGTTGATAAGTCCGTTGCACTTCTCTGCCGGTTCATCACGCTGGATCGATTGGGCCAGGCAACGCCAGAATGGAAAGGGGGTCGTCGCCGGAGTTGGATCGGTGAGCGGCAGATTCTGGTATCCAGCGGCCTGCAGGGCGGCCCGATCGTCGTCGGTTAACGCATAGAGTGACTGATCGAGCGACTCCTCGTTGATATCACCATTGAGTGTCGCGGTTCGAATTGAACGGTACCAGCCATTCCCGGCAAAGACGAGCCTCGAATTGAGCGCTTGTCGCACATTGAGCGCGATAAAAGGGGATCGATTTCTGGTCAGATCCGGTTTCGTGTAGATACTGCGATAGTCGCGGTCGAGCAGCCGCTGCTCCTGCAGCCCGTTGCCAATCAGCGAGTTGTTCGCAAAACCAAGGGTCAGACCAAGGGCGCTTCGCTCACGCTGCCAGCCCAGTTTGCTGAAGAACTGCCGCACGTTGGAGGGCGAGTCGGTGCGCCATCCATCTTCAAAGAAGTGGCTGCTGGCTGCATACCAGTGAAGTCCGCTCCGGATCGATCCACCGTGTTCGAAATCTCCCGTCAGCCGTCCAAAGCTGCCGCCACCGATGTTGATCGACGTCCCGGGATGGCTCTGGCCGTCCTTGCTCCGCATAACCAGTGCGCCGCCCAGGGTGTTGAGACCAAAGATCGGATTCGACCCCGGCAGAATGGTAACCTCCGAAATGACGTGGCGCGGAATCAGATCCCAGCTGACCACGTCACCAAATGGTTGATTGAAGCGCACTCCATCGAGGTAGACCGAGATCCCCTGCGGCGTTCCAAGCAGCGGCGAGGCCGTGTATCCGCGGTAGTTGAGATCGGCCTGGAAGGGATTTCCCTGAATCTCATTGAGATTGACGCTTCCGGTACGACGTCCCAGAAGGTCGAAGAGACTGACCGCCTGGCTGGAGTCGATGTCAGTGGCCGTTGCATTTCGTACCGGTGGAGCGACCTCCCAGGCCTCGAGCCCGGCTCCGGGAAGCGGCGTTGCAGCAATGACCGAGAGATCAAAGCTGAGCGTCCCAACACGGAGCGTGAAACGTTCTTCGACCGTCATTCCAGGCCGGAGGTCGACCAGCGCCGACTGGCGCGAAAACCCGTCCCGCTCTGCTTCAATCCGGTAACGGCCCGCCGGCAACCCGTCCAGCACGACTTCACCCGTCGCCCGGGTCGACTGGCGCCGCTCTACTCCGGTCGCCAGACTGACCACCCTGACGTCAGCAACAAGCCCTCCACCGGTCACATCAGTTACCACCAGACGGATGACACCCGTCTGCCCCATTGCGGTCTCACCCGCCAGAAGAAGCAGAACGATCGCAAGGAAAATCTTCATTGGCATAAGCACTCCAGAACACCCGACTTTGAATCAACAATATACAAGACAGACCCGAACGGGAACAATAATCGGGCCAACCGTCGACTCGTATCATCCCTCAGTGTCGTTCCTTTGCCGGGCCAATTTTGCCGCGACGGGTGGAATCCGGATCTGAATGGAAGTATTATCGACAATTTGTGATGACCAGAGGCTGTTAGTCGATCCCGAATCGTCACTAAACAGCCGAAAGGTTCTCCACCGCAGATACGGTCGACCGTACCCGCGGAACATCGAGCGAGCGTCGGAGAAGAGATAACCCGCCTATGACATTGCAAGAACAGATCAGTTACCTGACCAAAGGAGCCGTCGACGTCATTCCGACGGAGGAGCTGGCGAAGAAGCTTGAAAGCGCGGCGGCACGGGGAACCCGCCTCCGCATCAAGGCAGGATTCGATCCGACGGCACCCGACCTCCATCTCGGCCACACTGTTCTCATCCGTAAGATGCGCCATTTTCAGCAGCTTGGGCACGATGTCATCTTCCTGATCGGAGACTTCACCGCCCTGATCGGAGATCCAACCGGCCGCAATACGACCCGTCCCCCGCTGACGAGGGATCAGATCAACGCCAATGCTGAGACCTACAAGGAGCAGATATTCAAACTGCTCGATCCGGAGAGAACGCTCATCGACTTCAACGCAAAATGGATGAACGCCTTCACCCCCGAGGAGTTCATCCGCCTTACCGCCAAGGTCACCGTTGCCCAGATGATGGAGCGTGACGACTTTGCAAAGCGGTTTGCCGGAGGAGTCCCGATCAGTGTCCACGAGATGCTCTACCCTCTGGTCCAGGGTTACGATTCGGTCGCCCTCCGTGCCGACGTTGAACTCGGCGGCACTGACCAGAAGTTCAATCTGCTTATGGCCCGCGAGATCCAACGCGCCTACGGCGTTGAGCCGCAGATGATCATGACCACCCCCCTCCTCGAGGGGCTCGACGGAATTAACAAGATGTCGAAGAGCCTCAACAACTACATTGGCATCACCGAATCGGCTGACGACATCTATGGCAAGGCGATGTCAATCTCTGACGAGCTGATGTGGCGCTACTACGAACTGGTGACCGATCTTACTCCAACTGAGATCTCCCGACTGCGGAACGACGTCGAGAGCGGAGCGGCCCATCCGCGTGATCTGAAGTCGAATCTGGCGAAGAAGATCGTCGCTGACTTTCACTCAACGGCCGCCGCCGAGCTGGCCGAAGCGGAGTTCATTCGCCGCTTTCGCGAACACAAGGCGCCAAGCGACGTAAAATCGCTTGAACTTGCCGTCGGGAGTCCGACGATGCGGATTGCCGATCTGCTTGTTGCAACGGCGATGGTGCCATCAAAGGCCGAGGCCCGCCGCCTGGTCGCGCAGGGCGGGGTCCGGCTCAACGGTGAGCGGGTTGGTGAGGCAACGACTGAGATTGAGACTGCGCCTGGTCGTGAGTTTCAGCTCCAGGTCGGGAAGCTCAACTTTATCCGCGTTATTGTGACCGGATAGTCAGCCCCATTCGTGTAACGGCTCCGGCTGGTTGTCGATCGGCTCTCCCGGCCGGCTTGACCA
>JBEGMZ010000021.1:0-3226 GCA_041182745.1 Acidobacteriota bacterium | reverse complement strand
CATCGATCAATCCTCCGGCGGCTACTTCTGTGGCAGGGCGAAGACGACGAGGGTTGAGGCCTTCTCCGGAAAGCTCTTCTCCGTCTCCGGCCAGATGACCGGCGTCAAGCCCCCCACCAGTGACCCCATTCCAGTCGGTACAGCCACATACTGGCGCCCATTGACGGCATAGGTCACCGGCGAACCGGTCACACTCGCCCCCGTGTTGAATCCCCACAGCTTCTTTCCCGTCGTCGCGTCGAGCGCGAACGCCTCCCCCATCACATCTCCCGAGAAGACCAGATCTCCCCCCGTTGAGAGCAACGATGCTACGTTGAGGTAACGCGTCAGGTGACGCCACTTCCTCTCACCTGTCAACGGATCGTAACCATCAATATGGCCATAGGCGGGCTTCCCTTGCGGGGCAACGAAGGTCATCGACCCCCCAAAGAGTGGCTGTCCTTCCTGTGGCTCCATCTTTTGCGGCTTGATCAGATTACAGATCTCCCACCCGATGTTGTACCAGAGGCGGGTTCGCGGGCTGTAGCTCGAATGATCCCAGTTCCGTCCACCAGCCGCACTCGGGCAGACGTAGGTCTCACGGTCTGCTGGAACCGGTTGCATTCCGATCGGTCGGCCATTCGCATCGACCCCTTTCAGCCACGTCAAGGTATCAACGTGCGGGTAGGCGTTCAGAAACTTCCCGGTCACCCGGTCGAGCACCCAGGTGTAACCTCCCTTGTTCGCGTGAACCAGCAACTTCTGGCGCTTACCACCTTTTTCGTAATCGATCAGGACGCACTCATAGGCCGAGTCAAAATCGTACATATCGTGCGGCACCTCCTGGTAGTGCCACTTCAGCTTACCCGTCTCCGGGTCGAGTGCGACAATCGAGTTCGAATAGAGGTTGTCTCCCTTCCGGTACTCGTCATAGAAGTCGGACGACGGATTCCCTACCCCCCAGTAAAGAAGGTTCAACTCCGCATCGTAGGAGCCCACAAGCCAGGTCGGCGCTCCTCCATATTTGAGCATGCGGGGATCCCAGGTCTCGGCCCCCGGTTCACCCGGCGCCGGGATGGTGTAAAAACGCCAGAGGTGCTTGCCGGTGCTGCCATCAAAGGCGTTCAGATAACCTCGGTGTGCGTGCTCGCCACCCGTCACGCCAACAACCACCTTGTCGCGAACGACCAATGGCGCCGAAGTGATGTTGCATCCGCACTGGCGGACATCCTCAACCTCAACCTGCCAGAGCTCACGTCCGGTCTTCGCGTCAAGCGCGACAACGTGGTTGTCGATCGTTCCAAAATAGACCCGACCGTGCCCGATCGCCAGTCCGCGTGACCCAACCTGGTATGGAAACGACAGGTTCGGCAGCTTGTAATAGTACCGCCATAACACCTCACCCGTCACCGCGTTGAGGGCAAAGACCCGATTCATCGGCCCCATCAGGTACATCACCCCGTCGGCCACAAGCGGGGTCGCGTTCAGCCCGCCACGTAACTCTCCCGTCGGAAAGAGCCAGACCGGAACCAGCTGCCCCACATTACTCCGATTGATCTGGTCGAGCGAGCTATACCGATGAGCGCCATAGTTACCACCATAGCTGAGCCAGTTCTGCGGCTCACGGTCAGAGTTGATCAGCCGCTCCCACGTCACCTCCTGCCCGCTCGCCACGGCCGCCGTCAGCAGCCAAAGCAGCCCGGCGAACGACGCTCCTGCCATGCTTCGAACTATCCCTGCCATCTGACTTCCTCCATCTGACCTCGCTCATCTGACCTCGCTGTCGGGTGTCGCTCCGACTACTTCACCGCCGTCTGTCGATGCGGCTGGGCTCGATAGTGCTCGGCCAGCAGATCGGTGCCAAAGTCACCATTGAAGTCACGCCAGACCGAATGAATATGATTGGCATTGTTCTGGGTATCATCATACTCGATCAGGAAGGTCGGCCCCTGAACCCGGTAATAGTGGTAATCACCGCGTTCGATCCCACCAGCCCAGGCGAAGGAGATCTTATCAAGGCCTCCGGCCGTCAGCTTTGCACGTCGCTCCGAGGCGACATCCTCCGGCATTCGTGCCAGGTAGACATCAATCAGCTTCATCAGCTGTTTGCGCTGCTCGCTCTTCATCGCCGACGCCGCAAGGCCCTCCGGCTTGAGTGGATCGACCTTGCGGTGGTTCATAGTCAGGATATCGCTCGGTGCTTTCTCCTGGTAGATCGCGACGGCTCGCTGATTGACGTCGAGCGACTGCACCAGCATTCGCGCTTCGTCCTCCTCGCCCGCCAGCGCCCGCAACCCCTTGCGTGGCCCCTCCCGAACCTCAGCCGGATTCGATCCCATAAATAGCGGAGCGGTGGCAATCAGCTCTCCACCGACTACCGTTACATTGACCGACAGGTGATGCCCCTCAAATCGCCAGCCCCAGGGGGTCTTTGGCGACGGTGTTCCAAAGATCGAGATGTAGTAAAGCTCGGGATCACGCGGATGAATGCGCTTCGCACCCTCAAGTTCAAAGAGAACCGGCTCCAGACTGATGATCGTCGTCGCCTTCTGATACCCGGCCACTCCGAGCCCCGTCCGCAAAAAATCCATTGCCAGCCGGCGCTGCTTCTCGTCAAGATCCTTCAGCGGTACCCCGAATCGGGCTCGCGGAACAAAGAAGAAGTCGCGACGCTGCTCATCCTCGAACCCGAAGAGCGCCTTCGTTCTTTGCTCGGCGCTGAGCGTGGCAAGGAAGGCGTTGGCGCTCGTCGCCATCGCCACCGCCGCCCGCTGTTTGGCTACCGCCCGGCTCATCGCGAACCCCAGCAGACCCAGTATCACCGTCGCCACAACCACCAGGCTGGCCACCCTGCCGACACTTCGAATAGATCCCATTTTCGACCTCTCTTCAGACCTCTCCACCGCTCTGTAACGATGTAAAACTGTACGAATGCTTGCTCTACCCCTGTCCCATTACGGCTTCTTGAATTAACTTTTAGCTTTTTTAAATGTTAATTGTTAAATCTTAAATTTTGACTATTAACTTCTGACTTCTGACCAGCTTCCTGCCTGCTAACTTATTGCACTTTGCACCTTGCACCTTGCACCTTGCACGGCTTACAGGACATACACGGACATATACGGCTGATCAACCTCCTACCAATGGGCGCAACTTTATTCCTCCGGCCCCGACAAGTCAATATTTGTTCCGAGCACAAAGCAGATTGTTTGGCCGCAGCCCTGAACCAACCTTGCTTGCCAACCTG
>JBEGMZ010000020.1:0-2880 GCA_041182745.1 Acidobacteriota bacterium | reverse complement strand
AGCAGCCGGATCGATCAGACTGACCGAGACCGTTCGAATACCGGAAGGCAGCCAGGTTGGCGGAAGCGGGATCCTGCTCCATTTCTCTCCCGGGAGCTCGCAATTGAGTCTGGGCGACCTTTCCGTGCTAATGATTGCGCTCAGTGACAACAGTGCTACCAACCTGCTCATCGATCGACTCGGGATGGCGGGGATTAATCAGACTCTCACTGACCTTGGACTCAGTCGAATCAGGCTTCGGCGGCGAATGATCGACCTGGCGGCGATGGCCCGCGGAGACGAGAATGTCGCCACTCCCCGCGAGGCGGCGCGACTTCTGGGGATGCTTGCCGCGGGAAAAGTGGTCAGCCCAGAGGTGAGCGCGGCCGTTCTGAAGACGCTGCGTATCCCAAAGTCAAGCCCCATCCCGAGATCGATCCCCCCATCGATCACGATTGCCAACAAACCGGGAGCAGTAGAGGGGGTTGCCTGTGACTGGGCGCTGGTTGAGGTTCCAGGCCGGCCCTTCACCATCGCCGTCATGACCAGCTTCAATGGGGAGTCAGCTGGAGCTGACGATTCCATCGCCAAGATCGCCCGGCTGGCTTATGACTATTTCTCCCGACTCGCGCGTTCAACCGAATATGGAGCGAGGGTTCCACTCTCTCTGATCAGGTAGTCCGGTCGACCTTGACCCTGACAAATGGTTGGGCGGGAGGTAATGGTGATCAGACCGCGGGTCGTTTTACTTATCATTTTACGACTGCTATTTTATCTATCTTGTTCGTATGGGCTAAAGGCTGAAATTGGCAATATCGGTTAGCGGTATAAATTAGTCTAAAGAAATGGAGGCACCATGGCAGCATCGGCACAGACCCTGCAAAAAAGATCTTCAGCAGGACTGCTTCTGCAACTGTGGCATTCATCACTTGGGAAGAAGTATGTGATGGCAGTGACCGGGCTCGGTCTGTATCTTTTCGTGATCATACATATGATCGGAAACCTGCAGATATTTCTTGGGCCGGAGGCGCTTAATGGGTACGCGGCACTGCTGAAGTCGAACCCCGGAGTGCTCTGGGGGGCACGACTTGGGTTACTGGGCATTGTGAGCCTTCACATCATCTCGGCGCTCCAGCTGACGAGCATCAATCGCAAGGCGCGACCGGTTGGATATGCGACAGGCAAACCGGTGGCCTCGACATTTGCTCAGCGGACGATCGTGATCAGTGGGCTGATCATCCTTTCATTCGTTCTCTTCCATCTGGCCCACTACACTCTGGGTCTGGTTGACCCCGGACTGCTCGAACTCCATGATGACCTTGGACGACACGACGTATACCGAATGGTGGTGACAGGCTTCTCCAATCCCCTGGTTTCGGTCTTCTACATCGTTGCGATGGGCCTCCTGCTGCTCCACCTGAGCCACGGAGTGAGCAGCCTTTTCCAATCGCTCGGGATACGCAGCAAAAAGACTTTTGGACTCTTCGACAAGCTGGCAAAGGCCTCGGCACTACTGTTGTTCGCAGGGAACAGCGCCATTGTGATCGCGGTTCTGGCAGGACTGATCAAATGACAGAGCAGTGAGGATAACAGAGAGATGAGCATCACACTTGATTCAAAGATTCCGTCCGGTCCGGTAGGCACGAAGTGGAGCCGTTACCGACAGGATATGAAGCTGGTTAATCCGGCAAATAAGCGCAAATTTACAGTGATCGTTGTCGGCACAGGGCTGGCGGGGGCCTCAGCGGCGGCGACTCTTGGTGAGCTGGGCTATCACGTGAAGGCCTTCTGTTTTCAGGATAGCCCACGCCGCGCACACTCGATAGCGGCTCAGGGTGGGATAAACGCGGCGAAGAACTACCGCAACGACGGGGACAGCGTCTACCGGCTCTTCTACGACACGATCAAGGGAGGAGATTTCCGGGCTCGTGAGGCGAACGTCCACCGGCTGGCCGAAGTCAGCGTCAACATCATCGACCAGTGCGTAGCGCAGGGAGTTCCTTTCGCCCGTGAGTACAGCGGACTGCTCGACAATCGCAGCTTCGGCGGAGCACAGGTCTCGCGAACCTTTTACGCTCGGGGGCAGACGGGCCAGCAGCTGCTGATCGGAGCATATCAGGCGCTTGAACGACAGATCGCTGCAGGAACAGTTGAGATGCACGCTCGGACTGAGCTGCTCGATATCGTCCTGGTTGACGGCCATGCGCGCGGGATAGTGACGCGTAACCTTGTGACCGGAAAGATTGAGGCACATGCTGGCGCCGCGGTGGTACTCGCTACCGGCGGTTACGGGAATGTCTTCTATCTCTCTACTAACGCGAAGGGTTGCAATGTCACGGCAACCTGGCGGGCACATAAGAAGGGGGCCCTCTTTGCCAACCCTTGCTACACCCAGATCCATCCGACCTGCATTCCGGTCAGTGGAGATCACCAGTCGAAACTGACGCTGATGTCGGAGTCGCTGCGCAATGACGGACGGGTGTGGGTTCCGAAGAGAGTTGAGGATTGCGGTAAGCCGGCGTCGAGCATTGCGGAGAGCGATCGGGACTACTATTTGGAGCGCAAGTATCCCAGTTACGGCAACCTTGCGCCGCGCGACATCGCCTCACGCGCAGCCAAGCAGGTCTGTGACGAGGGCCGTGGAGTCGGCCCTGGTGGCCGCGGCGTCTACCTCGACTTCGCTGATTCGATCAGGCGGCTTGGCGAGACCAGGATTCGTGAACGGTATGGTAATCTCTTCGATATGTACGCCCAGATTACCGGAGAGAATGCCTACCAGCAGCCAATGCGAATGTATCCGGCCATCCACTACACTATGGGAGGCCTCTGGGTCGACTATGAGCTGATGAGTAACGTGCCCGGACTCTTCGTGATTGGAGAGGCCAACTTCTCTGATCACGG
>JBEGMZ010000019.1:0-5430 GCA_041182745.1 Acidobacteriota bacterium | reverse complement strand
GGCCGATGACCGTGAGCTCAACCAGAAGATTCGTGGGATTAAGGTCAGTGACATTCCCAAACTCTCCCTGCTCAACTCGACGCCGCTGTCGGCGACGCTGATCAAGTCGGCACTCGACCAGCTGCAGTTGAATCAGACCTCCTACACCCCATCACGGGTATATTTCTGGGAAGGGCTCGCCGATCAGCTGGTCTTCCTTGGTCGCCATTCGACACCATTTGGGGAGAGACTAAAGGTGGTTGGAGATCTGGTACCGGTCGAGATGAAGATTGTGCATCACGAAGCGGGACTGCAGCTCAGCCCGGTCGCATTACACCCGGACGGTCCGGTCGATCTGACCAGCCCGGGGATCAGTCTCTTCTTCGGGCAGCCGCTCTGGCTGCGCCTCAAATCGACCATTTTTCGCGTCAACCTGACCACCGAGTCGCTCAATCTGCTGCGCGGAATGGGGAGAGTCAGTGTGCCAGCCGACGGAGTCGAGGAGTTCTACGAGTATCACCTGCCCGAGATCGTTGGCCATCTGCCATTCAATGTCAATGCGGCAAACTTTATCGACCTGCTCGACACGAGCCCGGTTCCGAGGATCTATCTGATGGAGAAGGAGCAGGAACTTCGGGTCAGACTCAGATTCGGGTATGCCGAGCACGAGCTGGGAGCGATGCGAAAGGTTCCGCCGCACAGCTTTTCGTACGACCGGGAACAGGGGCGAGGGATCAGAATTGCAAGGCAGGCGGAGTCCGAACTTCGCTGGTACAGCCTGCTGGAAGATGGCTCGACTGGTCTCAAATCAGGGAGTCGACGCGACAAGGGGAGCCCGGACACCTTTCTGCTTCGCAAGGGGGTTCATCCCTTCGACTTTCTGACGCGGCACCTGCCGAGACTGGTCGAAGCCGGCTTTGAGGTCTATGGCGAATCGGCGTTGACCTCCCGGGTTAACCGAGCCAAACCGACCATCTCATTCAACGTCACGTCAGGGATTGACTGGTTCGATCTCAAGGCGACGATCACCTGGGGTGACCAGCAGGTGCCGCTCGAGAATCTCCGACGGGCTCTCCGGCGCGATGAGCGGTTCATCAAACTGGCTGATGGTTCGATTGGCGAGATACCCTCAGACTGGCTCGACAAGTACAGACACCTCTTTGGTCTGAGTGAGGCGCGGGATGATGGTTACAGGGTCTCGCGTCACCACGTCGCGCTGCTCGATGATCTCTTCGCCAGCTCTGAAAAGGTCAGGGTCGACCGGAAGTTCGAAGCTGCCCGCGAATGGCTCCGAAACTTCGATGGTATCACCGCCCACGATGCCCCCACCCGGTTCTGTGGAGAGCTCCGTCCCTACCAGAAGGCCGGTTTCGACTGGCTCCACTTCCTGCGTCAAGCCGGCTTTGGCGGATGCCTTGCAGACGATATGGGAACCGGAAAGACAATTCAGACCCTCAGCTTTCTGCTCTCATTGAAGGAAGAGAATGAGCAGCTGAACCGCCGGCGCCGAAAAAAGGAGCCGGCTCCAGTGCATCTGCTGGTAGTCCCGCGATCGCTGGTCGTAAACTGGATTCGTGAGGCAGAGCGGTTCACCCCTGACCTCAGAATTCTCGACTTTGCCCACGGTCTGCGAACCAGCGATCTGCTTGAGTTTAACAACCACGACATCGTGATCACGACCTATGGCATTCTGATTCGGGAGATTGACCGGCTGCGCGATTACGAGTTCGACACGGCCATTCTCGATGAAGCGCAGGCGATCAAGAACCCGGCATCAGAGTCGGCCCGGGCGGCAAGGGCCATCAACTGCCGTCACCGACTGACTCTCACTGGAACCCCGGTCGAGAACAACACCTTTGAACTGTGGTCTCAGTTCGCGTTCCTCAACCCTGGCCTTCTCGGATCCGCCGACTACTTCCGTGAGCATTTCATTGGCCCGATCGAACGGCAGAATGATGAGCCGACCGCCCGGACATTGAAGCGCCTGATCCATCCGTTTATCCTCCGCCGTACAAAGGACCAGGTAGTCAGTGACCTGCCCCCACGAAGCGAAAAGATCCTCTGGGGCGAGATGGAACCTGATCAGCGCCAGGTCTACGACGAGACCCGAAACCATTACCGGGATCTGCTTGCGAAGCTGATTGAGGAGAAAGGAATCCGGCAGGCTCGATTCCGCATCCTGGAAGGGCTGCTGCGGCTGCGTCAGATCTGTAACCACCCAAAACTGGTCAGTTCCGGCTACCGGGGAGGATCGGCCAAGATGGATGCACTGCTCGAAACCCTCGAGACAGCACGCGCCGAGGGGCACAAGATCCTTGTCTTCTCACAGTTTGTGAAGATGCTCAAGCTGATCGAGACTGAACTTGTGCGGCGGCAGACACCCTTCGCCTACCTCGATGGCTCCACAACCAACCGCCAGGAGAGAGTCGACCAGTTTCAGCAGGACGGTGGAGTTGGAATCTTTCTGATCAGCCTCAAAGCAGGTGGGGTCGGACTGAATCTGACCGCGGCCGACTATGTTGTTCACGTCGATCCGTGGTGGAATCCGGCCGTTGAAATGCAGGCCTCCGACCGCGCGCATCGAATTGGCCAGGACAAACCGGTCTTCATCTACAAGCTGATGATCAAGGACTCGGTTGAAGAGAAGATCCTCCAACTTCAGGAGAAGAAGCGATCCCTCGTAACCCAGCTGATATCGACCGAAGCCGGTTTCTTCAAGTCACTTAACTCTGAGGATGTCGAACTGCTCTTTACCTAAGCAGATCAGGCCTTCTTGAGCTTGGTCCGGATCGTCTCGACCGCTCTTTTGAGCATAAGATCGTCGGCCGCCTTGGGGGCAACGACTACTGGCGGAGTGACTACCCCAGTCTCCGGAGCTGCCGGCTGCTTCTCCTCTTCGGACACCTCGGCAAGATCCGGCCTCTTCACCTCGATATTGGGAGTGACACCCTCACTGATAAAGATTTTCCCGGAGGGAGAGGCGTAACGGGCCACAGTCAGAAGAAGGGCCGAACCATCATCAAGTTTGAAGAGTTCCTGCTCGGCACTCATTCCAAACACGGTCTGCTCGCCGACGACGTCGCCGCGACTGCTCTCAAGTATCGCGGCAGCAACGATCTCGGAAGCTCCGGCAGTGGTTCGATCGACGATCACCGCCACCGGAATGTCGGTCAGATCGTTCTGTGGAACTGCGGTGTAGACGGCGACCTCCTTCTCCTTTCTGCCAATCAGCTTAACGATCGTCCCCGCACTGAGGAAGAGGTCGGCCACGGCGATACCCTCTTTGGTCTCACCGCCGGCCGAGCCACGCAGATCGATGACGAGCGAGCGGGCCCCTTTCCGAACGAGTTCCCTTGCGGCGGCCTCGACCTGGGCAGACTGGCCTTTGATCAGAATTGGGAGCTTCAGATAGCCGATCTGGGATTCGAGAAGCCGGCTCTCCACTGGCGTCACTGGAACGACGCCAGGTACAAGTTTCAGCTTGCCGCTCTTGCGATTAATCAGGGAGAGTTCGATTGGCGTGCCAGCTGGAGCGGAGAGAAGCATTCGGACATCGTAGAGCCCGAGATCACGGGTCGCCTGACCATTGATATATTCGATCACATCTCCAACCCGGAGCCCGGCCTTCTCTGCCGGTGAGGCCGGAACGACGGCGATGACATAAGCGAAACCAGAGTACTGGCCGATAACGAGGCCGGTCGAGTCTCCCTTCTCCCGATTGGTCTGGTACTCGCTGACCTGGGGAGGGAGGAGGTAGGCACTGTATGGATCGAGGCCATCGGCGAGGCCTCGCAGCGCACCGACCCGTACCTTCTCAAGGTTTGGTTTCTCGACATAGTCGTTGACAATGTGTCTGACCACCTCTTCGAAGATACGCAACTGCGGGTATGGTCCGGGATCGGCCAGTGCTCGAACGAGCGGATTGGTCGACCGCGGAAGCATTCCGCCAACAACCGAGTATATGACAATGAAGGCCGACACCGTGACCAGCGTCAATCTGCCTCGAATAGACATCGAATATTGCTCCTTCCTGTTGTCGGCCGTACCTTAAAGCGACCGGCCCCACCAGCTTGACTATCTCCATTGGTGAGGGGAACCCGGACAGTATCAAAGCGGACAGTACCAAAAATTGATACTACAATATTACGGAAAGACCGCGCAAGACGTCGATCAATCGATATCAGAAAGTGAACCGCAGGCCAACAAAGCCATTCCGCCCCGGCTCGTCGATGCCAGAGCCGTGGATGCGGTAGTTTTGATCGAGAAGATTGCGGAGAGCAAACGTCAGGTCAATATTATCCCGAAGGCGAAGTGCACCGCTGAGGTGAAAGACGGCGAAACCACGAGTATCAGGATAGAGCGGAACGCGGGTCGAATCATCGACCACGGTGACGCCGTTGATGGTTGAACCGAGGGGAAGAACCCGATCACGAATCGCCGCCACCGTCTCTCTGGTTGGGGTGAAGATGTCATCCAGGGTGCCGGGTCGACCATCCGTGCCAGCCGAGAGGTATCTTTGGACGAACGCCCCGGCAAAAAAGTCGACAATGTCACGGCGACGGCGTGCAGCCCCGATCCGCTCATCAGTCAGATCCCCTCCGCTCAGCCTTTCCTGTCGTCCGCTGAACATCGCGGAGAGGCGGAGCAAGAGTCTGCCCGGCGGCTGCAGTTCGATCGCCAGCGCTCCCTGCTGCGGCGGAAGGCGTCGCACGAAACGGTTTGGATTCAGTTCCCGGCCGACAAGATAGGAGTAGCTTCCGTCGATCGTCACACCTCTTATGACGGCATAGCGGAGACCGGATTCAAGACCATAATAGACAATCCTTCCCTCGTTGAGAAAGGATTTGACGGCTCGCGGATCGAGCGCCGTAGCCACCCCAACCACCCCCTGGGCCCGCTGGGCCGCTGTCTGGGCAATCGGGGTGACCGAGATCCCATCGAGCTGTGCTGGCGCACTCCCGACGGGAAAGAGCAGTGTTCGTCGGACAATCGGATCGTAGAGTGTGGCGTGAAAGGCCTGGCCACGAAGGGTGACTCGATCGCGCCGCCAGACAATACCGGACTCGAAGTTGAGCAGACGCTCCGGGCGTAATGGTTGGACACCCCGCCCGTTCGTTCCGACTCCCTCACCATCACTTGTCCCAACCAACCCGGAGGCGCTGACAGCACTGAGCGCAGGTATTTCGTAGCCGAGGTCGTTGAGACCCAGGGCCCCGATATCGTTTAGGTTGGGCGCCCGAAAACCACGCGCAATCAGCCCAAACAGGGCCAGGCTCTCAGAGAGCTGCCAGTTGAGACTTCCATTCCACGTCAGATCGGAGAAGGTCAGATCGGTATCAACGACGCCGAGATTGCGACCGGATGAGTCGAGGTTGCTCGCAGCACGGGTACGGTAGTCGATGCGCGTGAAGCGCGCCCCAAGAGTTCCCCGCAGCGTCGAACGGTCAGGAC
>JBEGMZ010000018.1:0-5382 GCA_041182745.1 Acidobacteriota bacterium | reverse complement strand
ACGGAATCCGGATGCATATCGCCGAGCAGGGGAGCGGACCGCTCGTCATCCTCTGCCACGGCTTCCCGGAGTCGTGGTATTCGTGGCGGCATCAGATTCCGGCGCTGGCGGAGGCCGGCTATCACGTCGTCGCGCCCGACATGCGCGGGTACGGAAAGACCGACCGGCCGGCATCGATCGAGGAGTATGGGATACAGAAGCTGGTCGGAGATATCGTCGGGCTGGTGCGGGTACTCGGCGAGGAGAAGGCGATCATCGTCGGTCATGACTGGGGAGCGGCGGTGGCGGCACAGGCGGCGGTGATGCGGCCCGACCTCTTCAGCGCCGCGATTCTGCTGAGCGTTCCCTACGGTTCACGCCGCAGTGGCGGCAGCCCGCCGATGGAGTCGGCGGCCAGGATGCCCGGCCCGAAGGTCTTCTACCAGGTCTACTTTCAGACGCCGGGAGTTGCCGAGGCGGAACTGGAGAAGGATGTGCGGAGATCGGTGCTGGCCATGCTCTTCTATGCCTCGGGCGATGCCCCGGCCGAGGCCCGATTCACCGGGTTCTTCGATCCGCAGGCCGGTCTGATCGGTTCACTCCCCATGCCGGCAAAGCTGCCAGAGTGGTTGACCGAGGGAGATCTCGACTTCTATGCCGGCCAGTTTCGTGAATCAGGGTTTCGAGGACCGCTCAACTGGTATCGTAATATTGATCAGAACTGGAGGCTGGGAGGATTCCTGCTCGACGCGAAGCTGCGTCAACGCGCGCTCTTTATTGCCGGCGAGAAGGATCTGGTGATCACCGGTTTTGGTCGGGGCAGCTTCGACAGGTTGGAGGAGAGCGTCCCCAACCTGTCGAAGAAAGTGTTGATCCCCGGGCGCGGCCACTGGATCCAGCAGGAGAGTCCGAAGGAGGTCAACCGCCTGATCCTTGAGTTTCTCGCCGGGAAATGACGGGGCGCCTAACGCCCGGTTCCGCCGGCGCTGGCGACGATCCGCTTCGGTGTCTGCCAGTTGAACTTTGCCATCGCCCGCAGCTCACGGACAAAGAGTTCGTTGCCGACTACGGCGAGGTGGGCCCACGTCTCGACCTCGCTCACCTGCCGCTGATCGATGAGCTGGAACTCCTTCGGATTGGCCTTGATCAGGAGGAGAACTCCACGCTCGTCGAGTCCAAGAATCCGGTCACCCTGCACGACCAGGCTGACGTACTTGCCAAACGGGGTCGAGGTCCAGGTTCGCTCACCGGTCTTGAGGTCGATGCAGGTAAAGCGCTGATTTCCAAGGTGCAGGTAGGCGTATCCATCGACGATCACCGGGGTCGACATATATCCCGAAGCATTGTTGCTCCAGCTCTCAGCCGCCTGGAGACCGGAGGCGGTGCGGCTGACATCGTACCTCCAGCTCTTGTTCTGGTAGCTGCTGGTGAAGATCGAGTCACCAAAGACGACCGGAGTAAGGATATTCATCCCACGGAAAGAGGCGACCGGAGTCGACCAGAGCAGCGCGCCCGTTTCAAGGTCGAGCCCTCCAAGCACCTCTCGTGACTGGACCACCAACTGTCGCTTACCCTGAATGGTGGCCATCACCGGGGATGAGAACGCTCCCTCCGACATCACACCATAGCGCCCCTCAAAGGCGCGCCAGACGACCTCTCCCGTCGCTTTCCGCAACTTGATGGTCGAGTTCGAGGCCTGAATGTAGATATATTCACCGTCGATCAGAGGCGAGCAGATCAGCCCGAAATCAGGGGCATTGGTCGAGTACTTGGCGGCGAAGTCGACCCGCCAGCGTTCCCGGCCAGTCCTGGCCTCGATTGCGACCAGCACATCACGCATGCCGGCGACGTAGAGATACTTGCCGTCGTAGGCCGGAGTTGATCGGATCCAGTCGCCGCGTGACTTGGCGTAGAAGGGGACGCTGATCGCCCCAGGCCACGAGTGAGACCAGACCTCACGTCCGGTGCGCCGATCGAGAGCGCGGACAACCTCGGTCGTCTTCTCTTTTGTCTCCGTGACAAAGACGTGATCCTCGGATACTATCGGCCCGGAGTAGCTTGGCTCGAGTGGTACTCGCCAGCCGGCGATGAGGCTCTGCTCATTGAGGCTTTCTGGCCAGACTGGCCCTCCGACCCGGCCATCACGCGACGGACCGCGCCACTGTGACCAGGTCAGGAGGCCTGTCTCCCGTGCCGAGATGCCGAAGGAGGCTGCCAGCAGAAGGCTGCCAGTCACGATGGTCGTGCGCCAAAAGGCTGCTTTGGATATCTTTGGTCTCATCCTTATCTACTCCGGATCGAATCTATTTAAGATTGAATCCATTTAAGATTGACGTTTATATTCTGAAAACGCGAGAGCTATGCACAACAGCTTCATGAAGAACTGGAACCGTCACGGAAGATTCACAGAGTCAGGACATATTGTTGGCAGCTTTAAGAAGAGGCTGGCAGGGGCGGATCGATAATTGCCCGTGATGGATGAATGAGTAGGGCGTGGCGCTTGTTAGCAGTAGTCAGGAAGCAGTGGACGGGAAAGGATCAGGGGATGGAATATCTGCCGGCAGAGAGGGAACGAAGACCAGCGGATCTGCCACGGGACGAGTCTGACGCGCTCGATCTCGAACGGTTTGGGTATCGCCAGCAACTGCAGCGAACGCTGGGTGGTTTCTCCAGTTTCGCGCTTGCATTTTCGCTCATCTCGATCAACACCGGGATCTTCGCGAACTTCCGGCACGGTTTTCAGCAGGTTGGACCGGCAGTTGTCTGGTCGTGGCTGGTCGTGCTGGCGGGACAGATGGTGGTCGCGCTGGTTATGGCTCGTCTCTCCGCCCGGATTCCTCTCTCCGGCTATGGCTACCAATGGACGGCGCGTCTCGTCAATCCCCATTTCGGATTCTTTGCCGGATGGTTGCTGTTGCTCCAGTTCATGGCCGGATTTCCGGCGGTCTGCGCCGCGCTGGCCAGTCTGATACTGCCGGGCGCACTCGATTCTACCCTCGCCGCCTGGGTGACAGCCGGAGTAATCTCGCTTGTTACCCTGATCCACCTCTTCGGCCTGCGGCTGGTCGCGTGGATCAACAATGTTGGTGTCTACACTGAACTGGCCGGGGTGGTGATGATCATCGTCGCGCTCTATCTCGCGCTTGACTGGTCGGGAGGAGTTGATTGGGGCCGGCTGATGGAGCCTCGTCGCCTTGACGGGGATGGAGCGGGTGGGAAGATTGGCATCTCCTCAATGGCGCTCTCGCTGCTGATGGGAGCGTGGTGCCTGACCGGCTTTGAAGCGGCGGCTGACCTTGCCGAGGAGACCCGCCAACCACGGCGCACGATCCCCCGGGCGATGATCCTCTCGCTGCTCGGCTCGGGGCTCGCCGGCTTTCTCTTTCTGACCGGGCTGGTCCTCAACGCTCGCGACGTTGGCGAACTGCAGCGCGATGAGTCGCCGTTACTGCGCATTCTCGGGTCGATCTTTTCGGGACCGCTGATGAACCTGGTCCTCGCAGTCGTTGCTGTCTCGATACTGGCCTGCGCGATCGCGAGCATGGCCGGAGCCTCGCGACTGCTCTTCTCGCTCTCGCGGGACCGGATGCTGCCTGGCGCCGCCTGGATGGGCCGGGTCTCCGATCAGCACCGCACTCCGCGCAACGCAATCATCGTAGTCTGGGCCGTCTCGGTTCTGGTGGTGCTGATGTTTCAGCGAACCGATCTGATCAGCAGCATCTCTGCCGTTTCAGGCTATCTTGGATACGGTTGTGTCATGATTGCCGCGCTGCGCAGGGATGGTGCCGGTTCGGTCAGGGGTGGCTGGCGCGTGACCCCTCTGCCGGTTCTCGGACTGCTCTGGACTCTCTGCCTGGCGCTGGCGCTGTCGATCCCTGAGACCGAAACCCCCGGCTGGAGCGACAAGCACATTCCTGCCAAGGCCTCTCTCCTGGCAATCCTTGCCGGAGGGCTTGTCTATGGCATCCTGATCCGGCGTCGGATCGTGCGCCACGAGGCCGGCCCACCGGTAGCAAGTTGAGGGTAGTATGATCAAATCTAATCCGACAGGAAGGCAGGATGATGGAACATATTAAACGAATTGAAAATATTGAACATATAACGGGTGAAACGAATGTCGCATCATTGCGGGCCGGTCGGGGAAGCCTGCACGGCCTTGGCCGAGAGCTGGGACGCTTCGTTGTGACGACCATGGAGATCCCCTGGCAGGTGACGGCTCAGCACCTCGGGGCGACGCCGGAGGCCGTCATTATGGTCGAGAACATGGAGCTCGACCTGATCGAGCGCCAGATTGCTGCCGCTCCACCCTGTGACACCGTGCTCGCCATTGGCGGAGGTCAGGCGATCGACCTCGGTAAGTACTTCTCGTGGAAGCGCGGCATCAGACTGGTGACAGTTCCCACTATCCTCAGCGTCGACGCTTTTACGACGCCGGCGGCCGGCATCCGTCAGGGGCACCGGGTCGTCTACCTTGGCGAGGCTACCCCCGATCCGCTGGTTATCGACTACGATATTATTCGAACTGCGCCTCCCGAGCTGAATATCGCCGGAGTGGGGGACCTGCTCTCGATCCACACCGCCTCCTTTGACTGGGAGCTTGCGCACCGGGCCGGCCGAAGTGAGTATCCCTTTTCACCAGAGGCCATCACGGCGGCCCGGGGAATCGTCCGGCTTCTTGAGGAGAACGTCGGTGAGATCCGTCAGTGCAGCGATGCCGGCTTGTGGGCCATCGTCGAGGGCTGCATCAGGCTCAATACGATCTGCCTCCCGGCGGGCCACTTCCGGGTCGAGGAGGGGTCGGAGCACTACCTCTTCTACGAGCTTGAGGAGCGGCTGCAGCGACCTTTCACTCACGGCTTCATCGTCGGACTCGGCATCCGCCTTATGAGCCGGCTGCAGGGGAACCGCTCGGCAGAGGTGACAGCGTTCATGGATGCGGTGGGGCTTCGGCACCATCCTCTCGAGATGGGGATAGCGAGGGCGGATCTCGTTGCCTCCCTCCTCAACCTGCGCCAGTATGTCGAGGGGCGAGGTGATCTCTGGTACACTGCGATCAATGAGAGCTCGATCACACCCCAGTGGGTTGATGAGGCCCTCGAAGGGCTTCGTTTCGCGCCGCCGCACTAATCTTTACCCCATCTCCCCTGATTCGAGGTGGCCATTTTTGACAAGCGAGGGGCCGACCGAGGCCCCCCCCCCACCTCGATGGTTAAATCTGAATGGTTAAATCTTGGTGAACCTCACCTGACCGATATTGACAGTTCTGGAAAATCGCAATAGGATGCCGGAGTATCAGTTGTGGATTGGGCTTGGATGGTGCTGAATGTGCAACCTTGTTCTACTGGACTTAAATCCTGTAGCAGTGTGAAGCAGGGTGTAGCGAGGTGTACCAAGGCTGTTCCG
>JBEGMZ010000017.1:0-3351 GCA_041182745.1 Acidobacteriota bacterium | reverse complement strand
TCTATCAGATCGGTGGTCCTCGTTCCATCCAGTGTTCACTGAAGATCCTCAACTGAGCCATCTTCAGTCAGGTGGAGCAGGTGAATTGCACAGCATCAGACGGGAGGATGAAATTGAAGTTTCAAACATTACTGAACGCACTATTTTTGAATGTCGCTTTGGCCACCATTCCGGCAATGGCCCAGCACGTCGGGGTCTCACATGAGGCAGCAGGTGAGGAGGGAGATCTGCTCTTCATTCGCGAAAATGGCAAGTATGGTTTCATCGATCGAAGCGGGAAAATTGTCATCCCCTGTGTCTATGAGAACACCTACGGTTTTACCGAGGGATTGGCCGCGGTAAAAGTGAAGGGAAAGATCGGATACATCGATGTGACCGGAAAGATGGTTATTCAACCGACATTCGAAGAGGCATACGCCTTTTTTGACGGTCTGGCCTGGGTCAGGATTGCCGGGCTCTATGCCTGGATCGATCGAACAGGAAAAGTGGTGATCGAGCCGCAAAGCTTCGAGGATGTTGCTCCTGGCTTTTCTGATGGCATGTGCGCGGTGAAGGTCGATGGTGACTGGGGTTATATCGATCGGACCGGCAGGATGATCATCAAGCCGCGTTATGATCAGGCCAGCAAGTTCAAGCGTGGCACTGCCCAGGTTCGGCAAGGCAACCAGTACTCGTGGATTGACAAGACCGGGAAGGTACTCTGGTCTGGAAGTTGATCGAGTCGGTCCGGATTGGTCAGCCTCTCTCCTGGCCAGTCCGGACCAGTTGCCGGATCTCTCACTAATACTCAGCTGGCCGGCCGGTGGCGTTCAGCGCGTAAGTTCCAGAGAAGTGCTATGAAAGCGATCCTATCCTGCGCCTTATCCATTTTCATTTCAACTTTCGTTCTACTATGGCTGGTTCATCTGCCACCTGTTCTCGGATCCGGCAGCTCCGTCAGGAGTGGCGCCAGTGTTCCCTGTCAGCAATGCTTTCCACTGGAGACGCTTCCGCTGCCGTTACGAGAGCGAGCCGCGGGGCTGCTCCTCAAAGCACTTGATGGAGAGGCACTCTACACCTTTGTTGGAGATCTCAAGCCAATGAGCAGCGGCTTCGTCTCGTTCAATTTCGAGGCGCAGACTCCATCACCAACTGCTTTATCCGAGCTTGAAGATACCCGTCAGATCCTCGCTGCCTGGAGGTGCGGGCAGGACTACTATGCCGGACTCCATCATTTTTCCAAGCTCTTTGACGGGAAGCGCTATGTTGACGGACTGATCATCAGACGGAGTCTGCTTGAAAAAGTCATTGATGAACGAAGATCGTTCTTCAGCGGGTTTGGGATAACCCGCAGTGCTGACCCGCTGGAGGTCGTGACGGCGGTTGAGTATGCCACGACGCTTGACCGGTTGCGCCATTATGGACATCTCTTTGGTTATCCTGATCACGCTGTCGACTTCTTTGTGGACGCAGCCAGATCGCAGGAGGTCGATGGCCAGTTCGTAAAGCGAGAGTTCCGGCGACTTCCGACTTTTCGAGCCAGTGATGAACGCTCCCCGTTTGTCTATGCTGTTCCAGTTGGCCACGTCGAAAATGATGCCGACAAGGGGCTCCGGCGAAGGGCGGAACTGATACTGACCGAGTATCGGATTCGACGAGAGAGGTATATTGGTTCATCTCTTCCGGGTGTTGTCAGGATGATGCGTGACTGGTTTGACGATGGAAATGGCCACTGTTCTCCGGCGAAGGCCATGGCTAAAATGTCAGGGCAGGAGAGGTCGACGGTCAGATGATGGTTCCCGATTGAGGACCGGCCGCCGTAGTGTCGCCATTGATCCGGTCTGATGACGGTCGGGCAGGAGCAGAGAGTCAGGATCAACGCTTAAAGTTTAAGTATTGAATCACGGAGAGTTCGACCCTGCAATCGGCTGATCTGAAGTTCTTCGCCCGTTTCGAGGGTCGCGATGTAAGTTCCGCCTGGCATGGGAGAGATGCGTTGAATCAGGTCAATATTGGCAATGGTTCCACGGCTTAGTCGGATGAATTTGTCAGGATCGAGACGCGATTCGAGATCCTTCAAGCGGTGATTGATGGTGAATGTTTGACGGCGGATGGTTGTCAGTTTCAGCAGCTCGCCATCCGCAACAATCGACGCAATCTCCTTGACGGGGAGTAGAATTATGTCGTCACGACGGCGGATTGGAATACGCTCGAGCCTCCTCTGACGGTAGATGGTGCCAGGGGCCGACTCGTTCTCAGCTGCTGATTGCAGATATGGTGATGAGGATACTGGTTGATAACCCGTCATACCGATCTGGGCGTATGCCCGTTCGATTGTTTGGCGGAGACGACCCGAATCGACAGGTTTGAGAAGATAGTCGATGACATTCAACTCAAAGGCCCTGATCGCATACTCATCATAGGCGGTCACAAAAGCGATCAGGGGGGCCACTCTCGGACGGATGCGTCTGGCAACCTCAAGGCCATCGATCTCCGGCATCTGAAGATCGAGCAGGGCGAGGTCGGGGGATAGATCTTCGATGAGGTTGATTGCTTCGATGCCATTGGCGGCTTCGCCGATCAACTGAACCTCCTCAAGATCTCGAAGCACTGAGGCGAGAAACGACCTTGAGGGTCGCTCGTCGTCGGCAATGATTGTTCGAAGTTTGTTCATCGATCCAGCCACGCAGTCAGCATATGGTCAATAATTCAGGTCGATAGTTCCAGGCGATGTTGTGTGACACCGGACCGTGATCTATATAGAAAAAGCCGACATCGGAATAGAAAAAGCCGACATCGGAACAGGTAACATTGAAAAACGTCGCTGATTCGCGGCGATTCCAGCAGGCAGTGTTCCAATGTTGCCTGTTCCGCTTTAGTGTCGAGTCCCGGGGGGCCGCCAGGGGTGACCGGGAGCCTGGGAATCGGGTCAATAACCGCAGTGCAGAATGAAGGAGAGTTGGATTGCCGGCAATTTAATCTCAACCAACGGGCGGAAGAGCTTGCTGAGTGGTCGTTTTGCCGGGATGAGTAGCGAGTCCCAACCGGCCGGTGACTGTGAAAAGATTGTCCGTGTGGAGAGATGGAAGACCGCCTCTTCGGGTGGCCACGAGGCCATCATGGAAGAGAGATCGGGCGTGGCGAGAGGACGCTCAGGGTTCCGCTCGCCACGCGAGGTCTGATCCAGTGGGTCAGGATGAGGTCTGCTTGAGCAGTGGGGTGACCAGGTTGCCGTGGACATCGGTGAGGCGGAAGTAGCGCCCCTGGTATTTGTAGGTCAGGCGCGTGTGATCGAGCCCCAGGGTGTGGAGGATCGTCGCGTTGAGGTCATGGACGTGGATCGGATCGCGGACGATGTTGTAGCTGAAGTCG
>JBEGMZ010000016.1:0-4327 GCA_041182745.1 Acidobacteriota bacterium | reverse complement strand
TGTCAGCGGGTTGGGCGCAAGGTTGATGAGGTGACCCTGATCGGGGTAAGCAAGACCTTTCCGCCACCTGTCGTCGCGGAGGGGATCGAGGCCGGCCTGCGGGTACTGGGCGAAAACCGGGTGCAGGAAGCGGCGACGAAGATGTCGGAGTTGGCGACGGTCAGTGCTGCTCACAGTGTTGCGTGGCATCTGATCGGGCATCTTCAGTCGAATAAGGTACGACGGGCGGTTGAGTTGTTCGCGATGATCCACTCGGTCGACAGCCTGAAGCTGGCGGAGAGGATCGACGCCATCTGCGGCGAGACCGGGAGAAGAATGCCGATCCTGGTCGAGGTCAATCTTGGCGGCGAGGAGTCGAAATCCGGGGTCAGTCCGCACGAGGCGCCGGGGATCTGTGACGGTATCGCCCGGCTGTCGAACGTTGAGCTGTGCGGACTGATGACGGTTCCACCAATCTCCACGGAGGCCACCGGGGCTCGTCCATACTTCATCCGGCTCCGCGAGCTGCGCGATGAGATCCGTCACCTCGGCCTTGCTGGCCCGTCATTTGCGCATCTCTCGATGGGAATGAGCCAGGACTTTGAGGTTGCCATCGAGGAGGGAGCGACTCTGATCCGGATCGGTACCGCCATCTTCGGTACTCGTGAATGAGCAAGGCCGTGCTCGTCACTCAAGCCACCAAGGGAGAAATTACCTATCATGTTGCTCACAGAAATCGGTCAGCTCCTGATTGAGAGCATTGGACAGCTGCAGCGATTCATCCAGCTCTGCATTGGGTTGACGATCGCCATCATCGTCGGGCTGCTCCTGCTGCGCTACCTGCCGGAATTGATGAAACTCAATCCGTTCGGAAGCTCCTATCTTTCGATGCGACGCCCAACCAACAATCTGATTGGCCATATGCGGCGCTCACGATTCCACGGCCCGTTGCGCCAGTCACTCGGCTTTGATCCATCATTGCTGATGGTGCTGGTGGCGCTGGCGATTCTCTGGTATGTCATCACCGGAGTACTGGGAAATTTCTTCTCCATTCTGCAGGGGATCGGTCTCAGTCTGCTCAGCTTTGGATCAGGCGAGATCCTGATCGGCCTCCGATATCTGATCGGGGCAGGCATCCTGGCGGTTCTCTTCTTTCTGATGGCACTCATGACGATCGTCTTCGTCAACTGGATCTTCGGAATGTTCACCCATCTGGCCGGGCGGGCATTGAACCGGCTCCACCCACTGTTGCAGCTCTTCGAGTTTGGCGGAGCCTTCACTGGGTGGTCATTTATGATCCTCTGGATCGCGCTCTCATTTGCAGTGCGGGCGGTCGAGTCCATCTTCTTCTGAGATCATGAAATTTGCCACTGCAAAGGATGAGGGAGTGACGCTGCGAGTACGGGTTCAGCCGCGTGCCTCACGGACGTCGATCCGGGGTGAGTCGGAAGGAGTGCTGAGAGTGGCGGTGGCGGCGCCACCGGTTGACGGAGCGGCAAATGAAGCGTTGATCAGGTTTTTCGCGGAGCGCTGCGGGATCAGGCGGGAGATGGTGACCATAACATCGGGCCTCACTTCGCGCAATAAGACGATCACGATCCGTGGAGTGAGTCTGAGTGAAGCCAGTCAGGCGCTCCGGATAGATTGAGTCCGCCAATCTGACCACCCGGGTCTATCCGTGCGGCAGCTTGCCGCCGTGGCCGTTGGTTCGGCTGACCTTGCCAACCCACACCTTTCTCTCCTCTGCCTCCGCCGCTTCTACCAGGTGGCTCTCCATCTCGCGCAGCCGGAGGGTAGTACTTGTCAACTCCAGCCAGCGCTGCTTGAGAGCGAGATCGACCGCAAGATTGTCCGCCAGCACGTACGAGAAGAGCTCCTCGTCCGCAGGCAGATCGGGAAGCTCAGGATCGGTGTCACTGTCAGCCAGACCACGCAGCCGCCGATTGGCAGAGTAGAGACGACCAAACAGTTCCTTCAGCCGCTCAAAGAGCTCGCTCGTCTCATCGTCCTCAAAACCCGGATCATCGTCGAACGCTTCGATCACGGCTCGCGCATACGGCGCCTCGTCATCCTGGATGACCTCGATCAACCTGAACCTTGACTGCCCCAAACACTCGATATTCGATCGGCCGTCGGGCAATGAGTTGACGTGGAGAAGACGAACCGTACACCCGACCGACGCGAGTCCGTCGGCCTGACGCAGAACGATCCCGAAGATCGCCTCACCAGCCTGCACGTCCTCGAGCATGCGGCGGTATCGTGGCTCAAAGATGTGCAGCGAGGTCGTCGCCAGTGGAAACTGGACGATCGGCAGGGGAAAGAGCGGAATGATTTGCGAACTCTCCAGAATATTACCCCCTGACCAGTCTCGGGACGGACCGGTTGTGATCAGTCATTGACCTTGAGTACGGCAAGGAATGCCTCCTGCGGAATCTCGACCTTCCCAACCCGCTTCATGCGGCGCTTGCCTTCCTTCTGCTTCTCCAACAGTTTCCGCTTCCGCGAGATGTCGCCGCCATAACATTTCGCCAGCACATTCTTACCCATGGCCTTGACCGTTTCGCGGGCGATAACACGGGAACCGATTGCCGCCTGGATCGGAACTTCGAAGAGCTGACGCGGGATCAGCTTTCGCATCCGCTCGACCAGGGACCGGCCCCGACTATAGGCGGAATCCTTGTGGACAATCAGCGAGAGGGCGTCAACCTGATCACCCGCAACCATGATATCGAGCTTGACAAGATCGGCTTCGCGATAACCGTTGAAGTGATAGTCGAGTGAGGCATATCCGCGGGAGATCGACTTGAGTCGGTCGAAGAAGTCGAGAACGATCTCGTTGAGCGGAAGCTCATAGGTCAGCATGACACGCGTCGGAGTAATATAGTCGAAGCCCTTCTGAACCCCGCGTTTCTCGTCAAGCAGGGCGAGGATATTACCGAGATACTCTTCGTTGGTCATAATCATCGCCTGGATGATCGGTTCCTCGATCATCGAGATGTCACCCGGGGGGGGCATCTTCGAAGGATTATCGACCTCAAGTACCTCATCGCGCACCGTCGTGATCCGGTACCGCACTCCGGGAGCGGTGGTGATCAGGTCGACGTTGAACTCGCGCTCGAGCCGCTCCTGGACAATCTCCATGTGGAGCAGGCCAAGAAAGCCGCACCGAAATCCAAAACCGAGCGCCGCCGACACCTCCGGCTCAAAGAAGAAGGATGAGTCATTGAGCCGAAGTTTCTCAAGCGCATCCCGCAACTCTTCGTACTGGTTAGGCTCCACCGGGTAGACTCCGGCAAAGACCATGGGCTTGATCTCCTGAAAGCCTGGAAAGGGCTCCAGGGTGCGGCGGGCAGCTTCGGTCACCGTATCACCAATGCTGACATCGGCGACCGTCTTGATGTTGGCGACGATAAAGCCAACCTCTCCTACTCCCAGTCGATCGATCTGGCGAGGCTTTGGAGTGAGGACTCCGAGATCCTCAACCTCATAGTCACGCCCGCGCGCCATCAGCCGGATCTTCGTCCCCTTTCGCAGCTCGCCATCGATCACCCGAACCATGACGATCACTCCGCGGTAGGGATCGAACCACGAATCGAAAATGAGCGCCTTGAGTGGTGCCTCGGCTGCTCCACCCGGCGGCGGAATATCACGGACGATCGCCTCAAGTATCTCGGTGATTCCAATACCGGACTTAGCCGAAGCCAGTACAGCGTTGGCCGTATCGAGCCCGACCACCGTCTCGATCTGCTCCATCACCCTTTCCGGGTCAGCCCCCGGCAGGTCGATCTTGTTGATGACCGGGATCAGCTCCAGCTGGTTATCAACGGCCAGGTAAGCATTAGCGAGGGTCTGCGCCTCGACACCCTGGCTGGCATCAACAACAAGCAGCGCACCCTCACAGGCCGACAGGCTGCGCGAGACCTCGTATGAGAAGTCGACGTGCCCCGGAGTGTCGATCAAATTTAGGATGTACTGCTTTCCGTCACGGGCCTTGTAGTTGAGTCGAACCGCATGCGCCTTGATCGTGATGCCGCGCTCACGCTCGAGATCCATCGCATCCAGCACCTGCTCGGACATCTCACGCTGCTCAAGCGCTCCGGTCGCTTCAAGAAGCCGGTCAGAGAGCGTAGTCTTGCCATGGTCAATGTGTGCGATGATCGAAAAGTTGCGGATGTTTAGTGCCATATCTTGCCTTGCCCGGTATCGTGAGCCACTACCCGGCTGCGGGTCGCGCCCCGTGAAAGTCTAACGTCCAGCATAGAAAACCCCGATCAAAAAGGCAAACCGGGCAGCATCCCGGCATATTTTCCCGCCGGACCGGCAGGAACTCCTTTTGATCGGGCTGATT
>JBEGMZ010000015.1:0-3732 GCA_041182745.1 Acidobacteriota bacterium | reverse complement strand
GGCTTTACCTTTGATGACGCGGTCTACATTGAAACATTCGGCACCCATCTCCGTGCCTCGCTTGAGAAGCTTCTCGACCTTGGGGTCAGCACCGGGCGACACGCCCCCCCGTCGAACCGGGAGGAGGCGGTCGACAATCTCATCCGCCGATATCGTGATTTCAACCTCACCTGGCACGACGAGATGATCGAGCCCTTTCCGGGGATCGCTCCATCGCTTTCCCTCCTCCGCCAAAGCGTGAGTCGGCTTGGGATCGTCTCGTCCAAGATGCGGGCCGGAGTTGAAAGGGGGCTGCGCCTGTTCGACCTCGATGGATACTTCGACCTGATAGTGGGCGCTGAGGACGTAAACCGCCACAAACCGGATCCCGAGCCGATCAACCTCGCACTGGTGCGACTTGGGGCGCAGCCGGGGAGGACGCTCTATGTTGGAGACAGCACCCACGATATGCGTGCCGGTCGGGCCGCCGGCGTCAGAACCGTCGCGGTAACCTGGGGGCCGTTTCCTCGCCACGAGCTTGAGGCGACCCAGCCGGACTACCTTGTCGACTCCCCCGGCGAGATCGTGTCAATCCTCACGGACGGGGTCGACTGAGTCGGCCATCATCGCCCGTACCCGCTCCAGATCCTCCGGTGTATCGACTCCGTAGGACCGGTGCGCTACCGGCACAACTCTGATCCTGATCCCGTTCTCGAGCGCTCGCAGCTGCTCAAGCGACTCGATCTCCTCAAGCGGCGTCGGGCGCCAGCGGCTGAACTGGAGCAGAAAATGACGGCGGTAGACATAGAGCCCGGTATGCTTGCGGTATGAGCGAAGAAGATCCGGATTACCCTCAAGCGCCGCGCTGATCGAGCCGGCGGCAAGCACTGCGGCCCGTGGAAACGGAATCGGGCTCCGCGAAAAGAAGAGGGCGTTTCCTTCGTGGTCGGTCACCACCTTGACCACATGCGGACTCAGCAGGTCATCGGGCGAGTCGATCGGCTCCGAGGTCGTCGCCATCTGAAGCTGCGGATCGTCGCGCACGGGCGCAATCGCCGATTCGATCGTCGCCGGATCGATCAGCGGTTCGTCACCCTGGATGTTGACAATGATGGCAGCCTCGATCCGTGACGCAACCTCGGCCAGCCGATCTGTCCCGCTGCGGTGTTCGGCCGAGGTCATCATCGCTTCAACGCCCCCGCTCCGGACGACGCTCCAGACCCGCTCGTCATCGGTCGCGACTATGATGCGGTCGATGCCGGCCACTTTTTGGGCCTGCTTCGCCACCCGCATCACCAGCGGGATCCCGGCAATCTCCAGCAACGGCTTTCCTGGCAGCCGTGTCGATTGATAACGCGCCGGAATCACTGCAACCACGCTCTCACCCATTGTCGATCCCTCTCCCACTATGACTTCCATTTTGGACTATAAATCATTAATATCGATTTTCCGTCTGTTCGGCAACGCACCGGGCCATTATAGTTGGTATGGATAGTTTGATGTGGGCAGTTGCTTTGAGTAGTTGCTTTGAGTAGTTGCTTTGGCTCAGGCGCGGTGAGTCGCGCCGGCATTTCCGTGGAGCAAGAAAGATGGCATTTTCAACCAGGGCGATCCACGCTGGTCAGGATCCTGATCCTTCAACCGGTGCGGTGACGGTACCAATCTACCAGACTTCAACCTACGTCCAGGACTCACTGGGCCACCACCGCGGATTTGAGTACGCCCGCACGCAGAATCCGACCCGGCTGGCGCTGGAGCGAAACATCGCCGCGCTCGAGGGAGGCCACTCCGCCCACTGCTTCGCCTCAGGCATGTCGGCCATCGATGCCACGCTCCGGCTTCTTCGGGCCGGAGATCACGTCATCGTCTCGGAGAATACCTACGGTGGAACCTACCGTCTCTTCGAAAGGGTACTTCGGGACTTCGGGCTCGACTTCAGCTATGTCGATACCACTGAGTCGGCCAATGTCGACGCCGCCTGGCGCGATGAGACTCGCCTCGTCTTCCTTGAAACACCGACCAATCCGTTGATGGCGATCGCCGACCTTGAGGGGATCGCCCGGATTGCTCACGAACGGAATGCCCGCCTCGCGGTCGACAACACCTTCCTGAGCCCCTACTTTCTGCGACCGATCGAGTGGGGAGCCGACATCGTCATCCATTCGACTACCAAGTACCTTAATGGACACAGCGACAGCGTTGGCGGCGTTGTCGTCACCAACCAGCCCGTCGACTCGGAGAAGATCGGGTTCCTCCAGAATGCGGTCGGCGCCATTCTCTCGCCCTTCGACTCCTTTCTGGTGACGCGGGGCATCAAGACCCTTGCCGTCCGGATGCGGCAGCACGACGAGAACGGTCGGCGGGTCGCGGCATTTCTTGCCGAACATCCCCGGATCAGCGCGGTACACTACCCCGGACTTGCCGGCCATCCCCAGCACCAAAGAGCCCGCAGGCTCTTCGCCGGGTTTGGCGGAATGATCGCCTTCGAGACTGGATCTCTTGCGGCCGCGCGGGTAGTATTGGATAATGTCAAATTATGTGCGTTGGCGGAGAGCCTGGGTGGGGTTGAGACCCTCATCAGCCACCCGGCGTCGATGACCCACGCGTCGGTTCCGGAGCTGGAACGAGGGCGTCTCGGCATCACCGATGGTCTGGTCAGGATATCGGTTGGGATTGAGGACGTCGAGGACATAATAGCTGATCTCGACCAGGCACTTCAGTTGCTGTGACAGAAGCTGTCAGGTTGCCACTGGTTAAAAGTTGCCGCTGGTTAAAATATGATCGAGTCTCCAAATATCATTCTCGACTTCTACGCCCGAACCGATGTCGGGGTAGTACGCAACGGGAATGAGGACAATTTTCTGGTCCTTGATCTATCGACCGGTGGCTGCGTCACGGCGATGGACGCAGAACCGGAAGAGGTGATCAACTCATCGCTGGGGCATTATGGAGTGCTACTGGCGGTGTCGGACGGTATGGGTGGGGCACTCGCCGGCGAGGTGGCGTCCCGAATGGCGGTCGAGACGGTTCGCGACCTGATGCTGAAGTTGCAGGCCGACCCGGTACTGGGACAACTTCCATTTTGCGAACGACTGCGGGTCGCAGTTGAGCAGGCCAACGACACAATTCACAACGAAAGCCTCTCCAATCCGCTTCACAAGGGCCTCGGGGCGACATTTACCGCCGTCGCCTCGATTGGAGCTGAAGCTTACTTTGCGCAGGTTGGGGACAGCCGGGCCTACCTCATCCGCCGCGGGAGGATCTCGCGAATCACCAAAGATCAATCACTGGTGCAACAGCTGATCGATAACGGCCAGATTACCGAGGAGGAGGCGGAGACCCACAGTTACCGTAATGTGATCCTTCAGGCGCTCGGTGCTCATCCATCAGTAAGGGTTGAGATGAACACGCTCACCCTCTGCCACGACGACATTCTGGTTGTCTGCAGCGATGGTCTCTCCGGAAAGATCGGCGAGCTGGAGATTATGCTTATCGCCACCGATTCGCCCAATCTGCAGGTCGCCTGTCAGCGCATGGTTGATCTCGCCAATGATCGCGGAGGTGAAGACAATATCACGGTCGTCATCGCCCGGTTTGCGAGCCGTGATCTGCCGGCCGCTCTGGCTGGTGAGGTTCTGCCGCAGGGTCTGGCCCGTTCTCCGGCGACACCGACAAGCCTCAACTGGGCATCGGCGGAGATAGGCCGAGAGCACGAAGTACACCCTTCCGGGGGCTACTCCACCGGCTCATGGC
>JBEGMZ010000014.1:0-3500 GCA_041182745.1 Acidobacteriota bacterium | reverse complement strand
GGGAACAGAGTTGCCGAGTGATGAGGTATACGTAGTAGGCGGCAACGACGCTTGCCAGAGAAGTGAAAAGCCTGGCCACGTAGAGGGGGTTCCAGAATAGAAGGTAGATTGGTTTGTAGAGTAGAAAGCCAAGATATTTCCCACTGAGAAGGCGATCAAGCGGAGCGTACATGGAGTAGTCCACCGACTCCAACAGATGGCCCGTCTCATCGACGATCGCTGCGAGGGTCAATGTTGAAGGCGCGAAAAAGCAGACCGCACAAAAGGATCACAAAGATAGTGTGGCGGTTGGCAGCAATCGTCTTCAGAGTGTTCATTTTATTCAAATTTGTATGATGTGGGTCTCTGCAAAAATATTCAGGCAATCGTCGTCAGATCCCTACACAGCCGGATCGAGCCGTACTGACATTTCCGGACAAAGACAGGGCAGGGGCAGAATGCCAGTGTGAAAAAGCGGCAGTCGTTACAATCCCAGCGGCAGGCTGTCGCGGACAGGTCGTTCTTTCAGCCGAACACCCTTGAATATACCAGAAAACCAGGATCAAGGTCATGGCGAAGACTCCTCAAAAGATCCAGGCGACAAGTGGAAGCTGAGTGGGGGAAGGGCCGTGCGAATTGAGCCACCAGGTCTGAACTGGGCGCTGGACTAAATCGGAACAGGCAACATTGGGACACTGCATTATGTAACCGCGCGAATCAGGGGCGTTTTTAAATGTTGCCTGTTCCGATGTCGGCTGTTTCTATTTAGAGCTGCAGACGGAATAGTTGCCGATAGTAACCATTGTTTGCGAGCAGTTGTTCGTGAGTGCCCGATTCGACAATTTGGCCATCTCTGAGGACGAGAATACGATCAAATCGCTCGATGGCGGCAAAGTGGTGGGAGATGACAAGAACGGTTTGGCGGTGAAGCCGGCGGTCAAGAGCCTGTTGGATCAGGTGGGTCGACCCGGCGTCGATGGCCGAGGTTGGTTCGTCGAGAATAAGAAGAGCAGGACGTTTGATGATCGCGCGAGCAAGGCAGATTCGCTGGCGTTGACCTCCGGAGAGCGTACTGCCACGATCGCCGACGATGGTCTCATAGCCCTCGGGCAGCCGGATGATAAAGTCGTGGGCGGCGGCGTCGCGGGCCGCCTGTTCAATTTCGGGGTTGGTCGCGTTCGGCTTGCCATAGGCGATATTCTCGCGGATCGAAGCACCAACGAGGAGAGACTCCTGAAGGACGACGCCGATGTGGCGACGGAGAGCCCGGCGCTGGTAGGTGCGGATATCTCGGCCATCGACAAGAATACGGCCGGAGGTCGGCTCGTGGAAGGCGAGCAGCAGGTTGGCGATGGTCGACTTGCCGGCCCCCGAAGCGCCGACAAGGGCTACTTTTTCGCCGGCGTCGATATGAAATGAGACGTCACGCAGCGCTGGATCGGTAGCGGGGTCAGCGTCGTAGCTGAACGAGACCTTCTCGAAAGTTATCTCGCCGTGCAGGTGTTCAACAACAAGACCATCTTCGTTCTCCGGACCCTCGGGCTCGAGGGCGAAGACCGCTGTGATCCGTTCGGCGCTGGCAAGAGCCTTGGTGTACTGGCTGGAGATCCGCGCGAGGGTGCGGAGGGGCTTGTAGAGGCTCGTCAGATAGGCTGTGAAGACGAGTACTTCACCCGGGAGGAGCCGACCCCTGATGACCTGCAGTGACCCGAAGAGGACGATAGCACAGAGGCCCCCGGCGCTGATCAGCTCAACGGCACGGGTTGCAGCCGCCTCCATACGGGCAGTCCGGATCCCTTCAGCGAGGGTTGATGATCCTTCGCGGGCAAAGCGCTCCTCCTCGAGCTGCTCGCGGGCAAAGGCTCGCACGAGACGGATCGAGGCGAGCAGGTCGATGATCCGGGCGGCGACCGCTCCCTCCCGTTCGCGCTGTCGGCGGGCTGATGCTTTGATCTGTCGGTAGACGCCGAAGAGTGCCCAGCTCAGTACTGGCAGGGTAGCGAGTGCGACCATTGCCAGCCGCCAGTCAAGGATGAACATGACGACGAACATCCCGGAGACGGTCAGGGCATGGGCGGTGAAATTGAGGGCCGACTCAGCGAAGACGTCCCTCAATGCTGCGGTGTCACTGACAACACGACTCAGCAGTTCGCCGCTTCGCGAACGTGAATGGAACGAAAGTGAGAGCTGCTGCAGGTGGGTGAAGAGTTCGAGTCGCAGCCGGTATACCATCTCGTGTCCGATCCGGGCAGTGATGAAGGATTGAGCGTACGCGAATATTCCACGCAGAAGAGCGATAACTATTATCGAGCAGGAGATGGTGATGATCGCGATCGGTTTGCCGCGTCCGATCAACGGAGTCAGCCAGTTAAGTGGCATGGGCAGCCCACGGTCGAGCAGCAGGTGATCAAAGATGATCTTGAGTGGCCACGGGGCAACGAGTTCAGTCAGGGTAAAGCCGATCATGCAGAGACCGGCGAGGAGAAGGCTTCCACGCACTTTCTGCAGGTGTGATCCAACAATTTTGCGGAGAGTTCGTGGCTGATCGTGGAAGGTATCGCTCATTGTTCACTCCGGAGAAGAGACTGAAAGCGGTGAAGACTTACGTTCTCCGACTCGATCAGAATATCGAGCAGCCGCGCCAGAAATTCAAAGGCTGGGTCACCCATGACCTGATGATGGAGCAGGATACCAATAACACCGACCGAAGTGAGTTGAACGGCGAGCTGGGCGAGTAGTTCGTCGACGGGGCGCAGATCGCGAGAGCCCCGCCAGTCGATGATATCGATGGTAGCCGGAAGTTGAATAATCCCGTTCAGCGCCGGCCGATCTGGTCGTCCAAAATCCGAGATGGCAGTAAATCCCAGAGAGGTCAATATCTGGCACGTTGCAGGGCTGTATCGGTTCCAGGGAGGGGTGAAGACTGGGAAGAAGAAGTGGCCGAAGGCCTCTTCAAGCCGTTGCCGACCGGCGCGGATATCCTGGGCCTGCTTATCAGCGTCACGGGAGGGTCCGAATTCGGCTTTTTTGCCGGATCTTTCGTGGTTTTCGTGGCGCCAGCCGTGCTGGTTGAGGCCGATCAGGTCGGGATGGCGGCTGGCTGCGTCCCGGAGCAGCCCGGTTCCATCATCGGTTAGCCGACCGGGAATGATCTCGAGATTGAGCGGAACCCGGCGGGTCTCGAAGAGTGTGAGGAGTCGACGCAATGGTGGGATGTCATCCGCGGCGTCGTCATCCCGGAAGAAGACGGGAAGTCGGCGCCTGCCGGATAAAGCCAATGCCTGTCTCAGTTGTGACCATTCCTGGTCCATGCTTTGCCTCGCTCAATCGCACCTCTCAGGTAAGGGGCGCCTCATTTGTCGATTCTGGAGAATGACGCCGGGCCGGCCCTCCGAGTGATGATCAGGTCAACAGTTCGCGCAAAAATTGCGCCGTCTTTCTCGCACCCTCGAGATCGATTACCGGCTGTGGTCGGGGTGGGGGCTGGTCGATCATCCCCCTGATGATCATTGCCAGGCTGG
>JBEGMZ010000013.1:0-6833 GCA_041182745.1 Acidobacteriota bacterium | reverse complement strand
CTCCAGTTCATCTCATAACAGACGAAGACCCCCGCTCGTCGTTCAACTCGCGGAGGTCTCCAGCTATGACAACTCTTTGCTAAAGGTTCAACTCTACTATTTCCTTCCAATTGGCAGCCGTCTCTCCTCAATTCGGTACCCGTGGTGGTTGAAGACGGTTACCGTCGCATTGTCGAAGCTCGTATCGTTCGGCACCCGGTCGCTGAACGTAAAGCTCTCGTGTGCCCATACCTCCCTCCGGAATCCGTTGTCAGCCTTCACCCGGATCATCACGGGATACCGGTTGGCCGTCACCTTGACCGTAAACCGCTCACCCCTTGCGACTCGGTCGAGCGGAAAGGGCCGCCAGCTGCCAATCTCCTGATTGTTTCCATTGAAGAACTTGATGGTGGCATCGGTCGCGACAGTGACTGGAGCTGCCTCAACGCCATTCTCTCCGAAAGTGATCCCAGTCGTCGTAACCCGGATCCCCACCATCAATGTCATCGCCACGGCCATGGTTACAATAGCACCCAGAAATTTCTTTGAACTTGGCATAATCCGTCTTTCTCCTCATCGGTATTAAAATTGTAGCGAGCGTTGAGGGTGTCGACCTCGACTGCCCTTCATCCTCGCTTTCACTCGCCAAAGCGTGGCAGTAACCGGAATGGGGCCACCCCCCCGCAAAAAATAGTTGGGAACGACAAGTTCTGCCTTGAGGTGGTGTCGAAGACGGCTGGATCTTCTCCAAACCATAAAATAATTGCTCTTGTTTGAATAAAAATGTGACCTGCTTTTCGGATTAGTTCCGTTAATCAAATGTGGAGGTATTTTTTATGCCCTGTTCTGGCAGGTCAGCCGGGGGCATTGCCCTCAATTTGAGATCTCTTGCGCTGGCTCTGCCTCCTGCTTGCCCCGGATAAGTCGATTTGCACTCTACTCTGCTCTGTGTTCAGAGCTTGGAGGCTCACTTGAAGAACAAATTGGAAAACCGGTTGAGCGAGATATCCGAACCGATCACGGTTCTGATCGACAGGGTTCGGGAAGGAGACACATCCGCGCGTGACCGGTTGTGGCAGATATTTCTTCCCATTCTCAAACAGAAGGCGGATGCCGAACTCCGGGGCAACAATGTCGGCGCGGTCATGAATCCATCTGATCTGGTGCAGGACGCCGCCATGGTGCTGGTGCGCCATGAAAGTATCGGCTGGAATGACCGGGTTCATCTCTATGCCTTTGCCGCAACCGTCATGCGGCACATCATCATCGACCGTGCTCGCAAGCATCTCTCCGGTGACCGGATGCCGGTCCCGCTTGATGAACCAGATTCGCACCAGATAAAGTTTGACCCAACCGTGATTGAGATCGATGACCTTCTCAATCAGCTGGCTGAGATCGATCCGCTCAAGGCCCGGGTTATGGAGTTGCGATACTTTGGCGGGCTGACACTGGAAGAGATCGCGCAGGTGACAGGTCTCTCTCACACCACCATCAAGCGATACTCCACCTTCGCCCGTGCCTTCATCCTTTCGCGACTTGGCGCCGCGAACGTCAGGGTAGATGCAAATGTGGACGTAAAAGACAGAGTGGAAGAGGACTGAGCAGAGCGCATTGAGGATTACGATGGACCATAACAGATGGAAGAAGGTCGAACATCTCTTCAATGTCGGGCTGGATCTGCCGGCTCGCGAACGGGAACGGTTCTGGCAGCAGGAGTGCGGAAACGACCAGACGGTCCTCGCCCAGTTGCAGGTCCTTCTTCAGGGGCATTACAAAGCTGAGAAGGAGAACATTCTCGATCGTTCAGTCTGGGACCTCGATGACCTGAGCCACAGCCTCAAAAGTACAAATCTGACCGGAAAGATGGTCAACGGCTACCAGGTAACCCAGCTGCTGGGCCGCGGGTCGATGGGTGAGATCTACCTTGCCAACAAGCCGCCGCTGAGGAGGGATGTCGTCATCAAGACCATTGCCGATGTAGACAATGCGGCGTTTCGCAAGCAGTTTCTTGAGGAGATGAGGGTCCACGAGAAGCTGCGTCACCAGAATATTGTCATGCTGCTTGATGCCGGCTCCCACGGGTCACTGCCCTACCTCGTGCTGGAGTACTTTCCGAGCCAGAGTCTGCGAAAGCACCTCCGATCTCCGGAATCGCCGCTCAAACAGCGTCCACTTCCACTCGACCAGGTTCTGCATATCACGCGTCAGATTGCCGCCGGACTTGCCTATGCCCACCGCACCTTCGGCCTCACCCACCGTGATATCAAGCCGGAGAATATCCTGATCGCCCTCGATCCGTCACTCCGGGCCAAGATCATCGATTTTGGTATCGCGATTCTGCCGGAACTTGAGATGGAGACCGAAGGGCGACAGCTCTCACGGCGGTACACCTACGGTGCCTCTGGTACGCCACTTTATATGGCCCCGGAACAGTTTAAAAACGTGATTGCCCGGGAGAAGGTCTGTGCCATCGACTCGCGCACCGATATCTATGCTCTTGGCCTGGTGGTCTACGAGATGATTACCGGCCATTCGACCTTTCCCCCCAACGGGCTCCGCAACTACAACCGGGTCGTCTGGCCCTCAAAGATTCGTCGGGGGGTTCCGGTTGCCCTCGACCGGGTGCTCAAAAATGCGCTCCAGGATAATCCGGAAGTTCGCTATCAGTCGGTTGAACAGTTCTATCGCGACTTCGAGGTTGCGCTCAGACCGGTTCTTGGTGGTCCACGAACCGGAAACACCAGAAAGACCGGTTACTGGCGAAGGCTGACCGGAATGCTTGGCCGGCCGTGGCTTCGATTTCTCGGCGGCAGATAGCCCCCGCCGGAGTCTGCGACAAGATTCCCCCGTCCTCCTCAAATATTTTTTAATCTGGTTGGCCTGAATGCCAGTTCCAGAACGTCTAATGATACGACAGAGCTGATTAGACCGTGTTGGGGGTGATACCCCAACACGGTTGGTCTCGTTTCGGCAAGCTCAAACTTTGCGACCGGACGGATGTAATGGATCGGGTTTGCTCTCAGACAGGTTTGCTTTCAGAGATGATAGCGATCAGACCTGAGGTGGCGGATCAGCTGCGTCGAGTGAGGAGCCGGGTCATAAATTACTGATTACATTCAAGTCGGGCTGAGCGAGGATTCTGCTCCAAACCTTATGAGACTGTAATCAGCCGATGGGGCGTCGGCGGTCAGATTTCAGCGCCAGGGAGATGGGGTTGAGGCATAGCATGAGCGAAAAAGTCGAGTCACTGGTCGATAGCGTCAGGCACCGCGGATCCGGATTCCGGCGAAAGTGGCTGCCGACGGTTCTGGCGATAGTCGTGGTGTCGGTCTCGCTCGGGCTTATGATATGGGGGCTGTCACTCGTCGAGGGGAGTGGAACCACGGGAGCGGCGAGGATTACATCGGCGGCATACGATTCAAAGTCGGCTCCGCTCGCACCGGAGTCACTGGCAACCGCCTACCGCGAGGGTGTGGACGGTCCCCGCCTCGCGGTTGAAACCGCCGAGTCGTCCTCCCGGGTGCTTCCGACCGAGTTGGGTGGGACGACCGTCAGGGTGCGGGGGCAGGCTGCCGGACTGCTCTACGTCAGTCCGGACCAGGTCAATTTCCAGATCCCTTCAGGGCTTGAATCGGGAGTGGCGAGCGTCATCATTACCGCCGGTGACGGAGCAGTCTCGCGCGGTGTGATCAATATCGCACCCGTTTCGCCCGCTCTCTTCGCCGCCGATGGCACCGGCCACAATGCCCCGGTCGGTATCGCGCAGAGTTACCGCCGGAACGATCTTGTCATCCGCAATCTCTTTGAGGATGAACCCGGCGACGACCGATCCAATCCGGCACGGCTTGAACCCGGTGATGAGGGCACGGATACGACGCTGGTTCTCTACGGAACCGGTATGCGCGGGTATGGTGATCTGAGCCGGGTCAAGGCGATCATTGGCGGCCTTGAGGTCCCAGTCGACTACGTTGGGCCCGATCCGGACTCACCGGGGATCGATCAGGTTCAGGTGAGAATGCCGGACTCGCTGGTTGGCAGTGGCCGGATCGGCCTGACGATCCACATCGAAGGAATGGGGCTCTCCAACAGCCTGGTCATCAATGCCAGCTCGGGGCGAGGTCAGACGCCTCCACGTATCGACAGCTTTTTCGACACCGTGGTACGGGTGAGCGAGCCTCTCGCGATCAATGGAAGCGGCTTTGATCTGCAGGCTGCGGGGAATGTTGTCCGCATCGGAGGTCTGAACGCCCAGGTGGACAAGGCTACGGAAAGCCAACTGCTGGTGCGTGTCCCCTTTGGCGTCGGCGGCGGAGATATCAGTGTCAAGACCAGCCGCGGCGAGGCAGTCATCAGACCCAAGCGACCGAACACCGTCAGAATACGAACCTCGCTGAGCGGTCTGGTCGAGGATACCCAGGGTAGACCAGTTCGCGGGTTGCGGGTTGAGCTGGAAGATACAACCATCAGTCCGGCAGTGACCAACGATAAGGGAGTCTTCATATTTTCTGATATTCCGAAAGGGGGCTACGTTATCAGGTATAACAGCGTGGCCTCGCTCCTGCCATATCCGAACGTCAGGACAATCAAGAATAATGTCTTCGAGGGCAAAGATACGTACTACGGAAAGGTCAATCTGCAGCAGATCGACGGGCAGAGCTATCAGTTTTCCAGTCCTACCACACCAACTCAGGTGCGTGACACAGAGTCGGAACCAGTCATCAAGCTGGAGGAGCAGGGGCTGATCTTCGAGTTCCAGCAGAATACGGTGGCCACCTTTCCGGGTGGGGCGACCAGCGGCAGACTGACCTTAAGCCGTGTCAAGAACAGCCTGACCCCGACGATCCTTCCGCCCGGGCAGTTCAGCCGTGTAGTGGCGCAGCTGACTCTCACCGGCACAATACTCAATCCAGGTGGAAAGCTGACCTTTCCGAATGAGGACGGCTACACGTCTGGGAGCAACGTGGACCTGTACCGTCTTGACCAGACTCCGGGCAGTCCGACGATCGGAACCTTCATCAGGGACGGGATCGCAGTTGTCAGCGCGGATGGGCAGCGGATAGAGACTGGCCCGAACTCGATCAGGGAGGCTTCAATCTACTTTGTCTCGAATCTGCGTCCGGTAACAACCGTGGTCGGGAGAGTGGTAAGAGCAGGCGACAACCTTCCGGTTCAGGGGGCGCAGGTGCAGGCGGTTGGGCAGCAGACGCTGACCGATGCCACGGGAGCCTTTATTCTGCGGGATGTCCGGGCCGAGGCAGGCGTCACGTTTTCGGTCGAGTCGGTCTTTGTTCGTCCGGATGGGCTTGTCGCGAGGGGACGGCAGGTTGACCTCAGGGCCGTGGTCGGGGGGATTACCACCCTTCCGGTTCCGATTGTTCTCGAGACCGAGGGTGGAAACAGACCCCCCGTCATCAGTATCGTAGAGACGCGAATCAAGGTGAACGCCGGAGAGACAAGGGAGTTCAACTTCATCTCTTATGATCCGGACGGGCCTTCGCCACGGGTGACTCTGGCTCCACAGCGAGACTGGACGAGAATCATCGACCGGGGAGAAGGAAGGTGGGCCATCAGCGTCGCTCCGCCATTGGCTGAGCAGGGAGGCACCAGATTTCTCAGGCTGACCGCAATCGATATTCAGAGTGAGCAGGTCGAGCTTGACCTTGAGGTGAAGGTGAATGCAAAGCCGGTCGCCGGTCGATTGAGCAGCGATCTGAGCACCGAGCAGAACACACCGCTCAGCTTCACACTCAGCGGTACTGATGCCGACAATGACAGCCTGACCTACCTGGTTGCCACAAGCCCGGCCAACGGGACTCTGAATGGAAACGGACCAACTCTGACCTATCGTCCGCGCCGGGGCTGGAGTGGAACCGACCGATTTACCTTCAAGGTCAACGATGGGATGATCGACAGTGATGCGGTAACGGTCACCATTGTGACTCTCGCCAACAAGCCGCCTGTTCTGACAGTGCCAGCCGTGCGGCTGCAGGCAGATCCCGCCCAGCTGATAAAATTTGGCGTAACTGCCACGGATTCTGCTGGCGGGCAGATGCTGACGCTCGGGGTAAAAAACGTCCTGCCATCAGGCGCTGTCTTTAACTCCAGCACGGGTGAGTTCACCTGGACGCCGCTGGCAACCCAGACCGGAGTCCATCCCATCGTCTTTGTGGTGACAGATGACGGAACCCCGGCACTTAGTGATGAAAAGACGGTCGAAATCACTGTCACGAACAGCGCTCCAACGCTGACCGTGCCAGGAGAACAGGTGGTGAACGCAGGTGAGTTGCTAAGATTCAATCTGGCCGCCAGCGATCCGGATAGCGGACAGACGCTGGCCCTGACGGCGAGCAACCTGCCAACCGGTGCGACGTTGAGCCAGCCATCGGGGACTGGGAACGGGCAGTTCACCTGGACACCTGCCGGAACGCAGACCGGAATTTACACCTTGAGCTTCCGGGTGACCGACAATGGATCTCCCGCGCTGAGCGACACCAGAACGGTGAAGATCACGGTCGTCAACCGGGCGCCCGCGCTGACCGTGCCCGGAGCGCAGTCGGTGACAGCCGGTCAGGCGCTGAGCTTTGCTGTCACGGCGACCGACCCGGACAGCGGCCAGGCGCTGACTCTGACGGCGAGCAGTCTGCCAACTGGCGCAGCTTTCAATCAGCCATCCGGATCGGGGAGTGGACAGTTTACCTGGACGCCTGCCGGAACGCAGACCGGGAGCTACATTGTCAATTTCACCGTGACCGATAACGGGGCTCCTGCGTTGAGCGAAACGAGAACTGTTACGATCACGGTCCTCAATCGGGCGCCAGCATTGATAGTCCCCGGACCACAGACGACCCGCGTCG
>JBEGMZ010000012.1:0-16959 GCA_041182745.1 Acidobacteriota bacterium | reverse complement strand
ATTCCTGATTTGGTATGATGATCTGGTTTGATGCCCAATAAACCGCAGTTCATCGGAGGATAGATCCATATCATGTCGTTAATGCTGGCTGAAATAGAACAACAACCAGAGGTCATTGAGCGGACGATTCGGAAGGAAGGCGCGAAGATTGCCGCCTTTGGAGCCCGACTCAAGGCCAATCCGCCGCGGCTGATAGTACTCGTCGCACGTGGCAGCTCTGACAACGCCTGTCTCTTCGGTCGATATATGCTGGAGATGGCAACCGGCATCCCGGTCTCTCTCGCCGCACCTTCCGTTCACACCCTTTACAAGGCCAGGCTCGACCTGCGCGACACCCTGGTCATCGGGGTCTCCCAGTCGGGGGAAGGCGTCGATATCAACATGGTGCTGGAGGGCGCAAGGAAGAGCGGCGCGACGACCCTCGCCATCACCAACGAAGCGGGATCGACCATGGCCGGCCTCACTGACGAGACCTTTCTGATCCATGCCGGCCGCGAGAAGAGCGTCGCCGCGACCAAAACCTACACCGGTCAGCTGCTCATCTTCCACCTTCTCGTCCGGGCCCTGAGCGATTCATTCGCCGGACTGGAGGTCGAACGACTGCCCGAGCTTGCCGCCCGCTCACTGACCCTCAAGCCACAGATCCAGGAGCTGACCGAACGCTATGCTTTTATGGAGCGGTGCGTCGTACTCGGTCGTGGCATCAACTATGGTAACGCCTACGAATTCTCGATCAAGCTGATGGAGACCTGTTACATCGTTGCCGAGCGTTTCTCCGGAGCTGACTTCCTCCACGGACCAATCGCGCTGATCGCGCCCCGTTTTCCGGTCTTTATGATCGCTCCTCCTGGCCCAACCCTGAAAGGATCGCGCGAAATTCTCGCCAAACTCAACGGCCTCGGTGCCGAGACGCTGGTCATCTCCAGCGAAGAGGGGATCTGCAAACAGGCCACCCGGGCGATCAGGATTCCTGAACGCATCGACGAGCGGCTCTCAACGATACCCTACATCATCCCGGCCCAACTCTTCGCCGGCTACCTTGCCGACCAGCGTGGCCTCTCCCCTGACAAACCACGCTCCCTCGAAAAAGTGACCCGGACCATCTGATCCGGAGACCGGAAAGAGACGCGAAGAGGCCCCCGGAATGGAGTCTGTGACTTCATTCCGGCGGCCTCTTTGGCACTCTCTTTGACCGGCGAGGCTACTTTCCGTGCAGCTCGGCGTAGTGGACAAAGAACCAGTAGGTGATACCAGCCCACGCAATCAGATTGACGAGTGAAGCAACAAGGCCGATCTTGCGAATACTTGCACTTCGCTCACCCTGTTCAACTCGACGCCCATACATCAGCATGACCACCAGCAGACTGACAACGACCCAGAAGAAGAGCCGAATGCCGTATTCGATCAGGCTTGGTCTGCCGCTGGCGACCTGAGCAACCGTCAGCAGCAGCGTCAGACCTATGCCAACCAAAGCGGCCACTGGCGGCTTGTAACCAACTGGAACCGTCCCGGCCGTGACCCCCGCCCCGTTCAGTTTGCTGTGTTTATAGCTATATGCAAAATAGATGACCAGTCCAAGACACATCCAGTCGATCAACCTGATCCAGGTATCGAGCGGCAGACTGTTCATCAGGTATGCAGCCGAGACAACCGTCGCAATCGGGACGATCGGTGAGAAGGGTACCTTGAACGGACGTTTCATCTCCGGGTTTGTCCGGCGTAGAATGATGATACCGGTACCGACAATCACAAATGCGAAGAGGGTACCTATACTCACCAGCTCACCCAGAAGACTGATCGGCACGAGGCCGGAGAGGACTGCCACTATCGAGCCGGTGATTGCAGTCGTAATGTGAGGTGTCCGGTATTTTGGATGAACCTTCGCGGCCCAGGTCGGGAGCAGCCCATCCTTCGACATCGAATAGAAGACCCGCGGCTGCCCCATGACCATAACGACCATTGTCGAGCTCAGACCGAGAACCGCTCCCACCTTGATGATGGTTGGAAAGACCCTCAGGATCGTTCCCATGGTCGTTCCCTGCGCCATCTTCAATGCTTCATCAACGGCAACCGCGATCGGCGCTGCGGCGTCTCTCAGCAGTCGATAATCGACCAGACCAACCATGATTCCGGCGACCAGAACGTAGAGAACGGTGCAGACCGCCAGGGAGCCGAGAATCCCGATTGGCATATCCCTGGTCGGATTCCTCGCCTCCTGGGCCGCCGTCGAAACAGCGTCAAATCCGATGTAGGCAAAGAAGATAACTGCGGCTCCCGTCACCACTCCGCTAAAACCGAATGGCATGAACTCGGCGCACCCGGCAATGCCCGGCTCGCACCCAAGACCAATGTTGCTCTTATTGACATAGCCGATTCCAGCGATGATAAAGAGCAGCACCACCAGCACCTTGACTATTACTATCGCCGTATTGAACGAAGCCGACTCCTTGATTCCCCGGATCAACAACCAGGTCACTCCCAGCGAGATCAGAAGCGCGGGCAGATTGACCAGTCCTGCCACCTCACTCCCATCCGCCAGCTTGACCGTGTTCCACGGACCAACCGACAACCGGGCCGGAAAGTTGATTCCAAGATCCTTCAGAAAGCTGACGACATAGCCCGACCATCCCACCGCGACCGTCGCCGCGCCAAAGGCATACTCCAGAATCAGATCCCAGCCGATGATCCAGGCGACAAATTCACCAAGTGTGCCGTACCCGTAAGCGTAGGCCGAGCCGGAGATCGGAACGCTTGCCGCAAACTCCGAATAACAGAAGGCCGCAAAGGCGCTGACAATACCGGCCAGCACCATTGAGACAATGACCGCCGGTCCGGCATGCTTGCCGGCAGCCTGGCCGGTCAGAACAAATATGCCCGTGCCGATGATTGCACCGATACCGAGCATGATCAGGTCGACCGAGCTGAGCGACTTACTCAAGGTATGCTCGCCCGTCTCGTTGGCTTCGGCGATGATCAGATCGATCGACTTGGTTGCGAATAGTGACATTTAGCCCCCTCAGGATTGGTTCGGCAGATTGGTCGGGATCCGGCCACCCAACCTCTGTTTACTCAGTAAACCTACTCGGTGAATGCTTCTTCCGGCTCAATTCCACGCCGTCGCGCCTTTGCCTGCCAGACGAAATAGACCGGCACTCCGGTCAGGACTATCACCAGACCGGGCCAGGTCGTTGCCGTCTGGTAGATAAAAAGGATCGCCACAATCGCCCCCGCTCCAACGATATAGAGAGCCGGAATCACCGGATAACCAAAGGCGCGATAGGGTCGTGGGATGTCGGGCCGTTTGCGCCGCAGGACAAAGATACCGGCAATCGACAGAACATAAAAGATCAGCGCGGCCGAGATGACATAATTGAGCAGGTTGCCATACAGATTTCCATACGTGACCGTGCCGTCCGGAGCAGTCGTGACCGTGCGTGGCAGGACAAGAAGACAGGACCAGACGCACTGAATGACCAGCCCCCAGGCAGGGACGTGGTGGCGGTTGAGCTCTCCGGCGGCACGAAAGAACAGGCCGTCTCGCGCCATTGCGTAGTAGGCCCGGGCTCCGGTCAGAATCAATCCGTTGTTGCAACCGAAGATTGAGATGAGAATCCCGAGGGCCATCAGGGCGGCACCGTAACCTGGAAAGATGATCTCAGCCGTCGCCGAGGCGACCCGGTCACTCGTCACTGTCTGGATCGTCTCAAATGGAAGGGCGACCAGATAGGCAACATTGGCCAGCAGGTAGAGCGAGATCACAAGGATCGTACCGAGGGCAAGCGAAAGTGGGATGTTGCGTCGTGGATCTCTGACCTCGCCAGCCGTGAAACTTATGCTGTGCCAGGCGTCCGAAGAGAAGAGCGAATTGGTCTGCGCAACACAGATCGCGACAAAGAGCCCAAAGGTCGAGATGGCCGTCAGCCCACCGCCAACCCCCTGGAGCGAGCCCCGGATAGTCCACAGGTCGCCGAAGTTCGGCCCGGCGACCGTCGCCTGATAACCGATGGTCAGCCCGAGGGCGATCAGTGCTATCAGCGCTCCGGTCTTGGCGATGGTAAAGATGTTCTGGATCAACTTGCCCAATTCAAGCCCACGGGTGTTCATCCAGGTCAGCAGTATGATCATCAGGATTCCGACCAGCTGCGCGTTGGAGAGAGAGACCGCGTAGCTGGAGCCAATCGGAATCGGGGCAATCAGATAGCTCGATTCAGAGATCCGCGGCCAGAGTACTCCGAGATAGCGGGCAAACCCGACGGCCACCGCCGCAATCGTCCCCGTCTGAATGACCAGAAAGAGCGTCCATCCATAGAGGAAGCCCCACAACGGTGAGAAGGCCTCGCGCAGGTAGATATACTGACCTCCGGCCCGCGGCATCATCGCCGCCAGCTCGCCGTAACTGAGCGCAGCCATCAGGGTCAGCGCCCCGGTCACCAGCCAGACAACCATCAACCAGCCTGGCGCTCCGACCTGACGTGAGATATCCGCCGAAACGATGAAGATACCGGAGCCAATCATCGAACCGGCAACAATCATGGTCGAATCGAGCAGACCAAGACCTCGTACAAACTTTTCTTCCTGGGCCATCGACTGTACTCCCGGAATAGAGACCGACAACTCCCACGACGAGAGCGATCAGACATCCCGCAAACCACCTGCCACATATGTCGAAAGTTACGCACCGGAGCGGAGTCTGTTCCGGCAGAAAGGATGCTTCTACAGCGACGAGACCGGCACTGACGAAGCGAACGGCCCGACCAGCGGTCGATCGCCGATCGGAGCCGTCCTGATTCAAAACGGAGGGAACCGGCTACTTGCCTGGCGACGGAGCCGGTTGAACAACCTGTTCCTGAACGGAAGGTTTGTTGAAGAATCTCCGTCCAAGATTGACAAAGTCATTTATAAAGACAAAACCCATCAGCAGCAGCACCATCACAAAACCGACCTGCTGGAAACGCTCCCGAAAGTTCATCGTCAGTGTCAGGCCTACAAGCCCCATCAGGCCTTCAATGATCAGCAAGAGAATCATTCCGCCATCGAGCACCGGAATCGGCAGAAGATTGAAGACTCCAAGGTTGAGGCTGAGCATCCCCATGAGCTTGATGGTGCCAGCCCAGCCGGCAACCTCGTAGGTGTTCATCGTCTCCTGGGCAATCTTGACCGGGCCGCCCACCGCTTCGCGAGCTGAACGACGACCGGCAAAGATCTGCTTGAAGGCGACGCCGGTCAGCCGAAGCCACATCCAGTTGTAGTCCCAGCCATACTGCAGGGCCGACGCAAAGGAGTCGGTCTTGACAACCACTGAGAGGTCGGGCGTAAAACCGAGTCGGTATTCACCATCCTGCATTACCGGGGTGGCCGTCACATCAAACCGGCCTCCGACGCGCTCGACGCCAAGTGTAACTGGCTCGCCACTCGCACGCAGGGAATCCTTGAACTCGTGCCAGGCTCGGATCGGCCGACCATTGATGCTGACGATCCGATCACCTGTCTTGAGCCCTGCCTCGGCCGCTGGCATCCCCTGCCGGACACCGAGGATGCGAATACTGTCGAGTCCGATGTATGGCTCGATACCGGATTCACCGACCCGCTCATCACCCATCTGCCGCGCGACCGGCCGGATGGTCAGATCGACCGTCTGTCCCGATCGCTCAATTTGCAGCGGAACATCCTCATCCGGGTGAATAACCGTCCCGAGTTCGATATCGCGCCAGGTTGGATTCTGCCGTCCGTGGAAGGAAAGAATGCGATCCCCCGGCTGTAATCCGCCAATCTGGGCGGCGGAGCCTTCCGCCACTCGGCCAACTATCGGCTTCTGCACCTGATCCGCACTATCACGGAATCCGATCATAATGCCGATCGCCGGAATGAGGATCGCCGTCGCGATGTTGAAGGCCGGACCAGCCACCGCCACCAGAAAGCGTTTCCACTTTGGATGGGAGAGAAACTCATCAATTGAGCCCGCGCTCTCCCCCTGAAGCATTTCAAGATTCTCGCCCCGAAACTTGACGTAGCCACCAAGTGGTACAGCACTCAGCCGGTAGTCGGTCTCGCCAATCCGGAAACCAAGCAGGCGCGGCCCGAAGCCAACCGAAAAGGTCTCAACGGCTATTCCCAGCATCTTGGCGACAATGAAGTGCCCAAATTCATGGATGACGATCATTGCGCAGAGAACCACGACAAATGCGACAAAACTCACTCGGTATCTCCTCTCATTGCGGACTTTGTCAGTTTATTTCAAGGGGGGCGAGGCTGTCAAAGACGGGGGGAGGCGGGTTTATGGCGTGCGAGGCTCTCAGCGACACGATTCCGGGCCCAGGCATCGGCGGTGAGGACGGTCTGCAGGTCGGTGACAGGCCGGGGAGAGTGCTCAGCGCAGGCCTCTTCGATCAGCACGGCAATGCGACCAAAGGTGATTCGCTCCTCAAGAAAGGCACTTACCGCAACCTCGTTGGCGGCATTGAGAACCGCCGGCATTGTGCCGCCGGCACGAAGTGCGTCATAGGCGAGACGGAGGCAGGGAAAGCGGTCAAAATCGGGGGCAAAGAATTCAAGCCGACTGAGCGCCGCCAGGTCGAGCGGCGGCAGAGCTGACGGACGACGGTCGGGCCAGGTCAGCGCGTACTGAATGGCGTGGCGCATATCGGTCACACCGAGCTGGGCGATGATCGAGCCGTCGACCAGTTCAACCATGGAATGGACGACCGATTGTGGATGGACGATCACGTCGATCTGATCAGGCCGACATCCGAAGAGCCAGTGAGCTTCGATCACCTCAAGCCCCTTGTTCATCATGGTCGCCGAATCGATGGTTATCTTGGCCCCCATTTGCCAGGTAGGATGGCGGAGCGCGGCTGCCGGCGTCGCCTGTTCAATCTCCTCCCGGGTAGCATTGCGGAAGGGGCCACCGGAGGCGGTCAGGATAACACGCTTGACCTCCTCCCGCTTCTCGCCACGCAGGCACTGGTGGAGCGCGTTGTGCTCACTGTCGACCGGCAGCAGTTCGGCCCCTGACCGGGCAGCGGCGGCGGTCATGAGCTCACCGGCGATGACCAGCGTCTCCTTGTTGGCAAGCGCGACGCGTCGTCCAAGCTGAAGGGCACGCCAGGTCGGCAGCAACCCCAGCGCTCCAACTACTGCGCCAATGACGATCTCGCTGCCCTCGCAGGTTGCGACATCCACCAGCCCATCGACTCCGATACCGATATGGTCCGGGGGAGGAATCCCGCGCTGTCGAAGCGCAGACAGCAGCGCCGCCACACCGCGCTCGTCCCCAACTGAGACCACGCGCGGTCGGAAACGTTCGATCTGGTCGGCCAGTACTTCGATGTTCGAGCCCGCCCCAAGCGCAGCTACCTCGAACTCATCGCCAAACGCCTCGATTACCCGAAGCGTATTGCAGCCGATCGATCCGGTCGATCCAAGAATGGACACCTTTTTGCGGTCGAGAGGTTCAGACTTTTTGGCGGACATAACCGGCACTCAGTTCAAAAATTGGACAGCGTAGTAATAGATGATGGGCGCGTTGAAGAGCATGCTGTCGAGCCGGTCAAGTAGTCCACCGTGGCCGGGAATCAGTCGCCCGGCATCCTTTGCCCTGGCCCCGCGCTTGATCATCGATTCGGCAAGATCACCCGTGATCCCAAGAAAGCCCATCAGCAACGCCAGCGGTATCGCATGAATGATCGTCAGCTCCGGAAAGAAGGTGAAGTGGGCAATCAGGGCGGCGATGACATTGCCGGCAAGCCCACCTGCTACTCCCTCCCAGGTCTTGCCCGGACTGATCCGCGGCGCGAGCTTATGTCGCCCCAGTGTCCGGCCGGTATAGTAGGCTCCGGTGTCTCCAGCGAAGATAACGACAAAGAAGAGAGTCAGCAGCTTTGCCGGAAGCGACGGTATCTCCGACTCGAGCACGCGGACTCCGATCAGATAACTTCCAAGCAGTGCGACATAGAGTATTCCCGTTAACCGGATCGCGATCGTCGGGAGGGCTTCAGAGTGGTCCTCTCCATCCCGCCCACGCCAGAGGGCAAGGAGCAGCTCGACGGTTGTCACCGCAGCCAGAATTGCCGGTATCCAGACCTGCTCACCACGCAGGAAGGCGAACATTATGAGGAGCGCGGCGACCGCGCCGGTCGTAAATCCCCCTGTCCGGCTGAGCGAATGGTACTCATGCAGTCCAAGCAGGATCGCGACTCCCGCCATTCCGACAAACCAGAACGGACTGCCAATCCACAGGGCGGCCATCAGGATCGGAATGAAAACGATTGCCGTCAGTACTCGTGCCATATCTGTTATCGACCAACTTCCAATTGGGCCCCGCCGCCGCTACTGGGCGCTGACCACGGCCAGTTGCGAGGGGGTAAGACCGCCAAAGCGCCGGTCTCGTCGCTGATACTCAACTATCGCGGCGAAGAGATCGGCCAGCCGAAAGTCCGGCCAGAGGGTCTCCGTCACATAGATCTCGGCATAGGCGATCTGCCAGAGGAGAAAGTTGCTCACCCTGAGCTCACCACTTGTTCGGATGAGCAGATCCGGATCCGGCTGGCCGGCAGTGTAGAGAGAGCGGGCAATATCCTGCTCAGTGATCGAGTCGGGATCGCGTCCCGAGATCTGACACTCCCGCAGTAATCCACGAAAGGCGTCGACCAGTTCAACCCGGCCACCATAATTGAGCGCGAGGTTGAGAGTCATTCCCTTGTTCCCAGCCGTCTTTGCGATCGCCGATTCCAGCTCAAACCTGACGGTGGGATCGAGATCATCGATCCGGCCAATCGCCTGAAAGCGGATCCGGTTGCGGTCAAGATCGTCAATCTCCCGCCGCAGGTACTCCTTCAAAAAGGTCATGAGCGCCTCGACCTCAAGCAACGGGCGCTTCCAGTTCTCGACCGAGAAGGCGTAGAGAGTGAGTGCTTCGATGCCAAGTCGCGCGCTGCCATCCACCGTCACCCGCACCGCCTCAACTCCAGCACGATGTCCGGCAATCCGCGGCAGAAGTCGACGGTTTGCCCACCGACCATTTCCGTCCATGATCACGGCAATGTGGCGCGGAAGTCGGGCAAAGTCGATCTGATCGAGCAGTCTCTGCTCAGCCGATCCAGGCTTGACCAGTCCCGCAAAGTCTTCCTTCATACTTTACCTGCCATACTTTACCTGCCATACTCTACCTGCTTTCATCCCGCAGATATTAATACTCTACTTTCATCAGCGTCAAACCGTGTGCCGGAGCAGCCATACCGATAAGCTGGCGGTCCCCGGCGCGGATGAGGTCATCGATCGATCTGATCCCCCGCTCGGCATAGCGCCGTTGCCGGTCGAGGTTGATCCCGAGTAGCGCACCAACCATGGTTCTGACCTGGTAACGGAGAAACCCCTCGCCCATAAAGTCGATTCGAATCATCTCCTCATCACGTCGGACGTTGACCGCCTCGATCGTCCGGATCGTCGAGCTGGTATCACTTTGAGTGACGGTGAAGCCACGAAAGTCGTGGCGACCCACAAACCGGCCGGCATCACCCACGAGCCGCTCAAAGTCAAGCTCAAAGGGATGGTGCAGGGCATACCGAAGCTGGAACGGGCTCATAACGTGCGCCGTGACAACCTGATAGCGATAGGTCTTGCGTCGAACGTCATAGCGGGGATGGAAACCCGACGCGACGCGATCAACATCGAGCACCCGAATATCACGCGGAAGATTGGCATTGATCGCCCGGCGGAGACCATCCTCCGGCCACTGCCGGTGAAGCGTAAATGCGACCACCTGGCCCGCGGCGTGAACCCCCGCATCGGTTCGTCCAGCAGCCTCGGTACTCACCGGTCGACCATCCAGAAGCTGAAGAACCCGGTTGATCTCACCCTGGATCGTCGGCTGGTTCAGCTGCAGCTGCCATCCGGCGTATGCTGTTCCTTCATAGGCGAGGGTGGCCCTGTACCTCATTGACAGATCTCATTTTGCCGTCCGGCTGCCAGGCTTGATGGCCGGTGAGCCCTCACGACAGAGCGGACAGTCATCGGGCTGGTAGACCGGAACCTCGAGAACCGCCAACGCATGGCGTGGCACTCCAAGATCGACTGTCCCACCGCTCCGATCGATCAGCGAGCCGGCGCCAACGGTCACTCCACCCAGACCACTCACGACGTCCATCACTTCGCGGGTCGAGCCACCAGTCGTCACCACATCCTCGACAACCAGGATCCGCTCACCAGGTGTAAGCTGGAAGCCACGCCGCAATTTCATGCCCCCATCCTGCCGCTCAGTGAAGAGCGCACGCACGCCAAGAGCTCGGGCCACCTCATGCGCAACGATGATTCCACCAAGAGCCGGCGCCATCACGGCATCGATCCGGGGAATCCGCTCATCTCCGGTCACAAGCTTCGCCAGCTCTGCACCAAGCTCTCCGGCAATTGCCGGATGCTGCAGAACCAGCGCACACTGCAGGTAGCGTGAACTATGAAGCCCTGAACTGAGCAGGAAGTGGCCTTTCAGCAGTGCCTCGTTCCGTTCGAATATCTGCAACACCTCTTCAGTCGTCATTCCTCTTTTGATCCTGTAATGATGAAACGATATGGAAAATGGCGCACAACCCGAACCCGGACCGCGGCCTGTCTGGTGATTCGTTCAATATCCTCTTCCGTAAATCCGCGCAACACCGATACCGCGGCGTCATTCCTGACCAGGCGATTCCGGGTGAAGAGCCGGGTCAGCACCCGAATCGAGAGCCACGCCAGCGGATGACGGCGCAGGTCATTAATCACAAAGGCCTGCCGGGCAACCCGCGCAAAACTCTGCAGCAGCCTGGCCGCGCTCTCATCCTCGAAGTGGTGAAGAAAGAGCGAGGCGATCACAAAATCGAAGCCGGCGTCAACAAAGGGCAGCTCAAGGGCATTCGCCTGAATCGACTGGATCTCAGGGTAGTTCCGGACGTGGTTGGCCGCCTCCCGCGCGGCAAGATGGTTGAGGTCGACAACTACAAACCTGACACGGATCCCCTCAGCCCGCGCCCAGTCGACAATCACCCGTGGAATATCGGCTGAACCGGTTCCGATGTCGAGCAACCAGACGGTTCCGCCTTCACGCCGTTCAGCCTCGGCCCTGATCTGCGGAAAGAGGTGTCGCGCCAGGGAGCGATAACCACCAAGGTACCGATTGACCCTCCGCAGGTCAGCCAGACAGTCAAGGTACTCGTCGCGGCCATAGTCCGACCCATCCATCAACTCTGACTCGCGACTGCGTTCACGGAATCTTCCCGGAAGCATGGGGCTTCCCTCCTTGTCAGCGACGCTCCGCGCCCTCAAAGCGACGGACAACCAGGGCCGAGTTCTTTGAACCAAAGCCGATACAGTTACAGAGTGCGTGCCGAATCTCGACTGGCCGCGCGCGGTGCGGAACATAGTCAAGGTCGCACTCCGGATCCGGCTCATCGAGGTTGATCGTCGGTGGAGCGTATCCGCCTGCCATGCCACCCAGCGTGGCAATCAGTCCCGCCGCACCGGAAGCCCCCTGTGGATGACCGATCATCGACTTGGTCGCGCTCATCGGTATCCGCCCCGCCCGCTCACCGAAGGTCAGTCTGACCGCCCGCGTCTCGATCCGGTCGTTCAGATCGGTCGATGTCCCGTGGAGGTTGATGTAGTCGATCTCATCCGCCGTCAATCCGGCGTCGGCAATCGCCAGCGACATTGCCCGGGCCGGTTCGATCCCGGTCTCGTCGAGCCGTACCCGGTGATGGGCATCACAGGTTGAGCCGTATCCAACGACTTCGCCGTAGATTCTCGCCCCACGCTCGAGGGCGTGTTCCATCTCCTCGAAGAGAAGCAGGTAGGCGCCCTCACCAAGGACAAATCCGTCCCGATCACGGCTGAAAGGACGTGAGCCACGCTCCGGAGCTTCATTCCACGACGTCGTAACCACCTTCATCACGCTGAACCCAAGCATGATGCTGTGAGCCAGTGGCGCGTCGACGCCGCCGGTGAGGACTGAGCGGATTCGTCCGGTGGCGATATTCTGTGCGGCATAGGCCATGGCATCGGTCGACGAGGTGCAGCCCGTAGAGAGAAGATGGCTGAAGCCCTTCAGACCGAACGGCATCGAAATCTCACTCGCCAGCGACCCGGGGGTCGCAGTCGGAATCGAGTAGATGCTTGCCCGTTTGGCCTCGTTGGCAAAATAGTAGCGGTACTGCTTCTCAAGAAAACTGAGGCTCGCCCCGCCACTGCCAAGATCGATGCCGATCTGACGCCGATCCTCAAGATCCATGGACTGCGGATCGACTCCGGCATCCCGGAAGGCCAGCTCCGCGGCGGCGATCGCGAAAGCTACTGCATGTGAGACGTGCTGACGATCCTTCGCCGGAATATACTGATCCGGATCGAAGCCTGCCACCTCACCAGCGATCCGCACCGGCAGATCTGTGGCATCAAAGCGGGTGATCGCCCTTATCCCGCTCTTCCCGGCCCGCGTCGCCTCCCAGTACTGCTCGCGGCCAATTCCCACTGGCGTCACACAGCCGATCCCGGTGATGGCGACCCTCTTCAAAGTCTTCGGATACTGCATCGCGGCTCCTCTCTGGTTACGGCCCCTGTGGGCGATTGGTCGAGGCCTCGGCCGCCTCAGTGGATCTCCGGTTCCGGTGTCGGGTCGCCGGCCTCAAGAAAATCGAAGTCGCACCCTTCGTGCGCCTGCCTGACTCGTTCGGCAAAGATCGCGCCATAGCCACGTTGATAGCGAGGCGCTGGTCGAACCCACCGCGCACGGCGACGGGCCAGCTCCTCAGCGCCGACCTTCAGTTCGAGTCGTCGCTCCTCAACATTCAGCTCAATCAGATCTCCATCCTCGACCAGCGCGAGCGGCCCGCCGATAAAGCTCTCAGGTGAGACGTGCAGGACGCAGGTCCCATAGGATGTCCCGCTCATCCGCGCATCGGAGATCCGAACCAGGTCACGCACTCCCGCGCGCAGCAGCTTGCGTGGAATCGGCAGCATCCCCCATTCCGGCATTCCTGGCCCGCCAAGTGGTCCGGCATGGCGGAGAACGAGCACCGAGCTGGAGTCGACCGGAAGAGAATCCTCGTCAATTCGTGCCGCCATATCGTTGTAGTCATTGAAGACAACGGCCCGTCCCGTGTGATTCAGCAGCTCCGGAGTTGCCGCCGTCGGCTTGATCACCGCACCATTTGGCGCCAGGTTGCCGAACAGGACTGCCGTTCCACCCTGACGGGCGACCGGATTGTCTAATGTCCGGATCACCTCCGGGTTGAAGATTCGCGCTCCGGCGATATTCTCGCCCAGACTCTTCCCGTTAACCGTTCGACAGGAGGTGTCAAGCTGCCCGACCAGCTGCGCCAAAAGCGCCCGCAGGCCGCCGGCATAGTAGAAATCCTCCATCAGGTACTGCCCCGAAGGGCGAAGATTGGCGAGCATCGGAGTCTGACGTGAGATCTGATCGAATCTGTCGAGTTGAAGTGGGATCCCCGCCCGTCCGGCCATCGCCAGGAGGTGGACGATCGCGTTGGTCGAACCACCTATTGCCATATCGACGGTGATCGCGTTATCGAATGATGCCGGTGTCAGAAGATCGCTCGGCTTCAGATCCTCCCAGACCATCTCGACAATCCGCCGCCCACAGGAGGCGGCCATCCGTGAATGGTTGGCGTCAACTGCCGGAATCGACGAAGCGCCGGGCAGGGTCAAACCAAGCGATTCGGCCATGGCCGTCATCGTCGAGGCCGTCCCCATGGTCATGCAGTGGCCCGGCGAACGTGCAATCCCATCCTCGATCGCATTCCACTCCTCCGTTGAGAGATTGCCCGCGCAGCGCTCGGCCCAATACTTCCACCCATCACTGCCGCTCCCAAGCACCTGGCCCTGCCAGTTCCCACGCAGCATCGGTCCGGCCGGAAGATAGATCAGTGGCAGATCGACGGAAAAGGCCCCCATCAACAACCCGGGTGTTGTCTTGTCGCACCCTCCCATCAAGACCACACCATCGATCGGCTGACTCCGCAGCAGCTCCTCCACCTCCATCGCCAGCAGATTCCGGTAGAGCAGCGGACTCGGCTTCATAAAGATCTCATTGACCGGCATAGCCGGAATCTCGACCGGGAATCCACCTGCCTGGAAGACCCCGCGCTTCACCTCCTGCGCCCGATCTCGAAAATGGGTGTGACAGATGGTGAGGTCGCTCCAGGTATTGATGATCCCGATCACCGGCTTTCCGGCGTAGTCCTCACCGCCGTATCCCATCTGCTTCAAGCGTGACCGGTGCCCGAATGAACGCAGATCATCCGGCCGCAACCAGCGGGCACTTCGCAACTGATCTTCCCGTCTCTTTCTGCCACTATCCGCCATCGACACTCCCTCAAACTGTTCCTGATTTTTCGGACATATTCGACTACTTCCGGCCGGCCTACCCGGTAATGTTCAGATCAGTGGAAAGAGTCGCGCCATGATCATCGTCACCACAATGCCGACCACACCCATAACCAGCATCAGCGGACTGATCGTCTTCAGACCTTCCCTCTCCGTCATCCCGCTCATCCGAGTCATGATCCAGAAGGCACTGTCGTTGAGCCAACTGACCGGTTTTGAACCGCAACCGATCGCCATCGCGAGGTAGACCGGGTGAAATCCAAGGATCTCCGGACGCGCCATCGCCGAGAAGGCTCCGGCAGTCGTGATCATGGCGACAGTTGCCGAGCCGGAGGAGCTGCGAATCGCGGCCGTCAGCAGAAAGGCAACCGGAAGAATCGCGGATGTCGCCTGGAGGCGCTCAATCATCCCACCGATATGCGTCTGCTGCAGAACCGTCCCAAACGCCCCGCCGGCGCCGGTAATCAGCATGATCCCACCTGCACCGACCAGTGCTTCACGAACTCCCACTTCAAAATCTTCCCGCGGCCCCCACCGATGGAGCAGCCACATTGCAAGCGCCGCACCTATCATCAGCGCAATGTTCTTGTCTCCGAGCGCCTTCATTACCGGGAGCGGCCAGAGCGCGGCCAGCGCAATCAGAAGAACCGGCAGGATCACCGGCAGCAATGCGAGCCAGGTGGCTGGCAGCGCTGACTCGTCCCGCTCACTCAGCTCCACCATCCGCGCCAATGAGTCCGGAGTCTCCCGCAGCGGCAGATCCCACCGCCTGTCAGCCCACTTCGCGAAGAGATACCCGGCCGCCGAACAGAATACCCCGATGAAACAGCCCATTCCGATCATGGTGGCCATTCCGATTCTGAACTCCGCCGCAACAAAGAGCGGTCCCGGTGTTGGCGGAACCAGCGAATGGGTGATCGAACCGCCGGCAATCAGCGCCAGAATATACCACAGATAATGGCGTCCACTCCGCAACCTTACCGCTTTGATCAACGGAATCACCAGGTAGAAGACGGTGTCGAAGAAGACCGGAATCCCCAGCAGAAAGCCGCTCGCGACAAATGCCCGTGGCGCCCGCTCGGCTCCCACCAGCCGCAGTGTCGTTCGTACGATCCGATCCGCGGCTCCGCTCCGCAGCATCCCCTCGCCAATGATCGAGGCCATGGCGATCATCAATCCAATCTGCCCGACCGTTCTCCCAAATCCCTCCGCTACCCGGTCGGCGAAAAAACCTGTCACCAGCTGCCGGGCCGCCGACTCGCTCATTCCACGCGACAGCCCATACTGCAATATCAGGTCTCCCGGCGTCAGCCACGCCACCAGCAAGGCTGCGATCAACAGCGACAGGAACGCATGGAGCCTCACCCCGAGAATCAGGACGATGACCACCGCCATGCCGGTCAAGAGAAGGAGGTATGGATTCATGCCGCCAAGGATATGACGGTTTTATCAATATCGTAAAGAATCGTAAAGATTTTTCTAAAGATTTGTTCCGATTTCGAGGCAGTTTCAGCTGACTTGAATCTGTCGGGCTGCCCCAATGGTGGTCCCGATCTGTCATGGCTGGCACAGAGGTTACCCGGGCAAAAAAATAGAGGTGACCAACAAATGCTGACCACCTCAGTCACAAACTACACACACATCCTTGAAACGCCAGCCACCAGAGTTTGTTCCACAATCTGCCGATTTTTTCTTCTGATGCTTACCACCCCCTCTCCTCTTCAGGATTTGGAACCACTGCAACGTGATCCTGAGAAACGAACCTGCCGGTTTTTCAATTCTCTTTCCTGTTAATGTCAGTTGGTGGTAGGATAGCCGCTTGCCTAACGGCACATCCTTCTTATGGTAAGAGGGAACTGATCCTGTCGGTTAAGCCTCGGGCGAAGACCGACGCAGGGCGTCATGGACGAGATCACGGCAACGCCGACAAAACAGTCACACCTACCCACCCGCAGTTCACTGAGAGACTGGTTTCTCAGAGGAGACGATGAACAGGCCGAAGGATCACCCGAAAACGAGGGGCCGCATCATACACACCCCTGGTGGAAGGTGATGTGCCTGACCGGGGTCGACTATTTTTCGACCCTTGGCTATCAACCAGGAATTGCCTTCCTCGCCGCAGGAGCGCTCTCGCCGGTGGCGACACTGATCCTGGTGCTGTTGACCCTGCTTGGAGCATTGCCGATCTATCGTCGCGTCGCCAAAGAGAGCCCGAATGGTGAGGGCTCCATCTCGATGCTCGAAGATCTCCTGCCGCGGTGGCGAGGAAAGCTCTTCATCCTGGCACTGCTCGGCTTTGTCGCGACCGATTTCATCATCACCATTACGCTCTCCGCTGCAGACGCGACAGCACACATCGTCGAGAACCCCTTCGCACCACACTTCTTTGAAACCCACCGGGTAGAGTTGACGCTGGTGCTGGTGCTCATGCTTGGAGCGATCTTTCTTAAGGGCTTCAAGGAGGCGATCGGGCTGGCTGTCTTCCTTGTTGCTGCCTACCTGTTGCTCAACCTGATCGTCGTAGTGCGGGGACTTTTCGAGCTGTCGGTCCATCCGGAGGCCTTTGTCAACTGGAAGAGCGCGCTGCTGGGGATC
>JBEGMZ010000011.1:0-5951 GCA_041182745.1 Acidobacteriota bacterium | reverse complement strand
GTATAAAGATCCAAGAGATCGTTAAAAATCCAAGAGATTGTTAAAAAAGACAGGCTGGAAGGCGATGTTCGAAAGATATACCGAAAAGGCACGACGGGTGATCTTTTTTGCGCGGTACGAGGCGAGCCAGTTTGGCGCGTCACAGATCGAGTCCGAGCACATCCTGCTCGGACTGATTCGGGAGGACAAGGGCCTCACCAATCGTTTCTTCCACCGCGCACAGGCCAATATTGAGCTGATCCGCAAGGAGATCGAGGGCCGGACAGTTCTGCGTGACCGGCTCACGACCAACATCGACCTCCCCCTCTCGGTCGAGGCCAAGCGCGTACTGGCGTTCGCGACCGAGGAGTCGGAGCGTCTCGGAAACCGCCACATCGGCACCGAACACCTGCTGCTCGGCCTGCTCCGCGAAGAGAACTCGATCGCCGCCGAAATACTTTATGATCGTGGCCTCCGCATCACCGACATTCGCCAGGAGCTGATGCGCCAGTCGAATGTCGAGCGGCCCTCCGGACGGAAGGATACGCCTCACCTCGCTGAGTTCTGTCAGGATCTGACCGAGGCGGCGCTGGAGGGGAAGCTCGATCCGCTGGTCGGCCGGCAGGATGAGATCGAGCGTGTCCTGCAGGTTCTCTGCCGCCGGACAAAGAACAACCCGGTTCTGATCGGGGAACCCGGAGTGGGCAAGACGGCGATTGTCGAGGGGCTGGCCTGCCGCATCGTCGCTGGCGATGTGCCGCCTTTCCTCGCCGACAAGCGGATCCTCGCTCTCGACCTCGGCCTTGTGGTTGCCGGCACCAAGTACCGCGGCCAGTTTGAGGAGCGCATGAAGACAATCATGCGCGAGCTGATGGAGAATCCGCGCTGCATCGTCTTTATCGATGAGCTTCACACCCTGGTTGGCGCCGGTTCGGCCGAGGGGAGCCTTGACGCCGCCAATATCCTCAAGCCGGCGCTCTCACGTGGTGAGGTGCAGTGCATCGGCGCCACCACGCCGGGTGAGTACCGCAAGTCGATCGAGAAGGATCGCTCGCTCGAGCGACGCTTCCAGGCAGTCCGTGTCGCCGCTCCCGATGAAGAGGAGACGGTGCGTATTCTGTCCGGAATCAAGGAACGCTACGAGTCTTTCCATCACGTCCTCTACTCGGAAGAGGCCGTCGAGGCGGCTGTCTTCCAGTCCAACCGCTACCTTCCGGAACGCTTTCTCCCCGACAAGGCGATCGATGTCCTCGACGAAGCCGGGGCGCGGGTCAAGCTGAGGGTTCACCGCGAAAATCCGGTGCCGCTGCCCGTCGGACGTGACACGGCCTATGCTACCTCGCGCCACGGCGCCGGTTACTATGAGCCGGCCGGCTACGATCCGGGCTATCAGACTCCGGCTGCGCTGGTGGTCAAACACGACATCGACGAGGTGATCGCCCGCTGGACCGGCATCCCGATGACCTCGCTCGCGGCCGAAGAGTCGGCCCGGTTGCTGCAAATAGAGGAGCGGCTCCACCGGCGCATCGTCGGGCAAAAGTCGGCCATCTCGGGGCTCGCCCGGGCCATCCGCCGCTCACGGGCCGGCCTCAAGAGTCCGAACCGTCCGGTCGGCTCGTTTCTTTTCCTTGGCCCGACCGGGGTCGGCAAGACTGAGGTTGCCCGCTCGCTGGCCGAGTTCCTCTTTGGCTCCGAACGCGCCATGATCCGCTTCGATATGTCGGAGTTTATGGAGAAACACGCCGTCTCGAAGCTGATCGGCTCTCCCCCCGGCTATGTTGGCTACGAGGAGGGAGGGCAGCTGACGGAGCGGGTTCGCCGCAATCCCTACTCGCTCATTCTTCTTGACGAGATCGAGAAGGCCCATCCCGACATCTGCAACATTCTTCTCCAGGTCTTTGAGGATGGAATCCTGTCCGACGCGCTTGGCAATACGGTCGATTTCAGGAACGCGATCATCGTCATGACCTCGAATATCGGCGCCCGCTTCATCATCAAGGGGCAGAAGGGCGGACAGCTTGGCTTTCAGGCCTCCCGTGACGAGACCCTGCAATGGTCAGAGGATCGGGTTCTCGGGACGCTCCGTGAGACCTTCAACCCCGAATTTCTCAACCGGCTTGATGAGATCATTGTCTTCGATCCGCTTGCGGATGAGGATCTTCTGAGTATCGTCGGACTTCTCATCGAGCGGGTCAATGAGACCCTCTCCCCACGCCGTCTCCGGATCCACCTGACCCCGGAGGCGGCACGGTGGATCGTCGACCGAACCTGCGCTGATCGCAGCTATGGTGCCCGGCCCCTCCGCCGCGCCATTCAGCGATATATCGAGGATCCGCTCTCCGACGCACTGATCGAGGGGGTGCTCGGCACGGCCACGCTGGTCGAGATCTACCCTGACGGCGAGAAACTGGAGCATCGCGTCCTTGCCCGGGGTGACCGCCTGACCGGCGACGAGGTGCTGATCGGTCAATAGCTGAACCGGAAGCCTGTCCGATCCTTCCACCCTCCACCTCCTTCCGCTGATTCGGCCGCTGGTCGCAATAAGCCGGAGCCTGCCCTCCGGAATGGCCAAAAAATGGAGGTAGGTGGGTTGGTCGCTGTTCAATCGTGATTTATTTTCGTATAATCAGCGGTCTTAAAATCATAGTGCAATCCTGGCATTGGGGATCGTTCAGAAGGCTGTTCAAAAGATCGTTCAAAAGATCGTTCAGAAGATCGTTCAGAAGACTGTTCAGAGGACCGTTCAGAAGGCTGATTGGAAGACCGCTTAGAAGACTGCTCGAAAGACGGTTTAACTGTTCAAAAGGCGGTTTAGAAGATCGCTTAAGAGATCGTTCGGGTAACATTGTGGGTAACATAAGGTATCGTCAGGGTGACAGTTTGTCTGACAGCTTGTTCGATGGTCCGACAGGAAGTTGATCAGAATCGGGAGAGAGATTGAAGATTGCCAACTCAGTCCGGATTCAGGCTGGATTTCTGATTTGCCGATTGCGTTTCGAGGTTCTGCGACAGGCAGATCCGTACTGCTTGGATGGGGGAAATTTCATGGCTCAGCGCATTACCATATTGGCAAGCGCAACTTTTTGTGTCCTTCTTTTACTCTTCTCATCGCGTCCGGTCGGGGCGCAGCAGACTGGTCAGGAAGCGTTGGTGGAAGATGTCGAGATCCGGGGAAATCGCCGGATCCCGCGAGAGTCGATCCTTTATTACGTCCAGAGCAAGCCGCAGGATCGCTTCAGCCTTGCGCTGGCCCAGCGTGATCTCCAGTCGATCATCCAGATGGGGCTCTTCGACCCGCTCGCGACCAAGCTCTTTGTCGAGGATGGGCCGCGGGGAGGGAAGATCGTTATCTTCCAGGTCAAGGAGTACCCGCTGATCCGCGATCTTCAATACCGAGGTCTCAAATCGGCGACCGAGAGTGACGTGCTGACCAGATTCAAGGAACGGCGGGTTCAGGTGAGCAAAGAGTCCCAGTTCGATCCGGCTAAGGCGAACGGGGCCCGGCTGGCGCTGCGCGAGCTTCTGGCGGAGAAGGGCCACCCTGACGCGAAGGTGCAGGTCGAGGTCGAGGATATCTCGGCGACAACGGTCGCGCTGGTCTTCAACGTCGAAGAGGGGCCGCGGGTAAGGGTGAAGGAGATCGAGTTTGCTGGTGATCGTGGCGGTTTCTCTGCGCGCCGGCTGCGTGGGGCGATGAAGCTGGTCAAGGAGGCCGGCCTTCTCTCCACCTTCACTTCGAAGGATATCTACTTCAAGGAGAAGCTGCAGGACGATCTGGAGCGGGTTCGCTTCTTTCTCGGTCAGAAGGGATATCTTGAGGCACGTCTCAGCGAACCGCGGGTTGAGCCGGCCGGGACCGTGACCAGTGGGCTGATCCTGCCGATACCGGGTTTGCGCAAGAAAGGGCCGGGCCTCAAGGTGGTCATTCCGATCGAGGTTGGTCGCCGCTACAAGATATCGAAGGTCGAGGAGAAGGGGGTCTCCATCTTCCAGCCGGGCATCGTCTCGGCCGTCTCCGGACTCCAGGTTGGTGACTACATCGACGCCAAGAAGATTCAGGAGAACGTCTACAAGGGAGTCAAGGATCTCTACGGTGTTCAGGGCTACATTCAGGCCGACGTCAACTTCATCCCGAAGTTTGTCCCGAAGACCGATACCGAAGGTGACATCGAAGTGACGCTCGAGGTCGACGAAGGGCGTCAGTTCACGATGCGTCGGCTTGAGTTCATCGGCAACACCAATACCCGCGACTCGGTACTCCGGCGCGAGGTTCTGCTCAATGAAGGTGATCCTTACAATAAACGGCGCTGGGACTACTCGATCCTGCGCCTCAACCAGCTCGGACTCTTTGACGAGGTCAAGGACAAGGACGCAATCACCCGGACCAACGATCGTGACCAGACGGTCGATATCGACCTTCAGGTGAAGGAGCGCGGTCGGCAGCAGATCCAGCTCAACGGAGGTGTCTCCGGTTTTGCCGGCAGCTTCTTTGGTCTTGAATATTCGACCAACAACCTGCTCGGTTATGGCGAGTCGCTCAGTCTTGCCTTCTCGGGCGGTAACCGTCAGATATTTGGCAGCTTTGGATTTACCGAGCCCTACCTGCTTGGCAAACCGGTCAGCCTCGGCGTATCGCTCTTTGCCTCAAAGGCCCAGTTCGTTGGCCAGGGATTCAACTTCACCAATGCCGCGCAGCTGCTGCAGACGAGCTTCTTCGGCTTGAGTTCGATCGACTCAAGTACGCTCTTCAGCCAGCAGACGGCCGGTGGTACGGTCAATGTCTCGGCTCCGCTCCAGATCTTCACGCGGAGGTGGCCAACCTTCTCCGGACTGGCCCGCCTTGGTCTCTCCTATTCACTGACGACGAGCAGCATCGAAGATCCGGCGGTCAACCGGGATGCAGATCCGACAAACGATATTCCGGTCACCTTCACCCAGCCGCGAATCATCACCAGCCGTGTCACCCCTTCGCTCTTTTACAACACAAAGAACGCTGCCATGGACGCGACGCGTGGCCAGAGCCTCTTTCTGGGCTTTGCACTTGCCGGCGGTCCGCTTGGCGGGGATGTCAAGACCTTTGCGCCCTCGGTTGAGTATCAGCTCTTCGTTCCCGTCTTCCGGCGGCGCACCGACAAGCCCCACGTCATAGCAATGCGGGCCCGGGCCGATACGATTCGCACCTTCGGAACGCCCTTCGATACCAACTCACTCTCGTTCGTTGGCGGCATTCCGATCTTTGAGCGGTTCTTTCTTGGCGGTGAGTTCGACATTCGCGGCTACAACTTCCGCTCAATCTCGCCGGTAGCGGCATCTGAGTCCTTCCTCTCAACCCGGAATGTGACTGCCAAGATTCAGGATCCGGCCGATTCTACCAAGCTGATAGATGCTCCTGCCGGCTATGTCGATGCGAGTGTCCTGCGCAACTACACGTTTGAGTCACCGACCCAGCGGGTCGGGAACGCGACCTGCGGACAGGTCAACGATCCGTCGATCGGTTGCAACGTCGTCAATGCCGGTCGATTCTTCACGCCGATCGGCGGAGACACCCAGTTGATCTACAACCTTGAGTACCGGGTGCCGGTCTTCAGTGTCCTCTCGATTGCCGCCTTCGCCGATCTTGGTTCGACCTTCAACCTGCGCAAATATCGCGATCAGCTTGTGACGACCAACTATATCAACCAGCCACTCACGCAGACTGGTGTGACTCTCAACCAGGCCGGACGTATTGCGACCGATGAAGAGTTGAGCAGCGCCCCCCGAGACTACTTTGGTGATCCAATCGGTTTTCGCCGGGTGACCCTGCAGGGAGATTCACGGGACTACAGTATTCTCCGCACCGCAGAGAATACCGTCAAATTTTTGTCCGACGTCCGATCCTCATACGGGCTCGAGTTCAGGGTTCAGATGCCGGTCATTAATGTGCCGTTCCGCCTGATATTCGCGTACAATCCCCAGGCTAAGACCGATATTAC
>JBEGMZ010000010.1:0-2813 GCA_041182745.1 Acidobacteriota bacterium | reverse complement strand
CCCGTGCGATCCGCAAATCCTCAAGAAGTCGGCTGGTTCGTTCATAGCGTACTGTCAGACCGTCTCGACAGGCAGCGTTACCGAAGGCGCAGGCGAGCCAGCTTTTACCAGTCCCGGTCGGGCCGGTGATGTGAAGGTTCTGCCCCATCCGGATCCATTCGCAGTTGATCAAATAGACCACCTGCGAGCGATTAAGTCCGCGTTTGACCTGATAATCGATATCCTCGACGCAGGCCTTATGCCTGAGACGAGCGATGTTGAGAAGGCGCTGTAACCGGCGGTTCTGACGGTGAGTTTGCTCGGAATCGACCAGAAGAGCAAAGCGTTCTTCAAATGATAGCTGCTGTGTTTGTGGATGTTCCAGCTGGCGGATGAACGCATCCGCCATACCGGCGAGCTTCAGGGATCGCAGTGATTGCAGTGTCTGTTGATTGTTCATTGATGATGCTCCATTACCCTTGTGGGTGAGAGAGCCGATGCCCAGGCCACCGGGCGTATCCCGTCAAAAAGTGGGTCCCGGGTAGCGGGACCAGGAGGGCTCGGCCCTCCATAGCTGAACTGAAGCCGAAGCGAGACGTCAGTCAGGGACCTGGCGACAGCCAGGCCGCGCAAGCGGGCGAAGCTCCTTGACTGACGTCGCAGCAAAGGCTACTTCAGGATCGACGCGGGATGACGGCAGAGTGACCTATACCGCATCGGCTTACTGGTAGTAGGCCGCTCCGCGAATGTTCTCGTGAACAGGCAGAGGTAAGGCTGCTTCTGTCTCAACTAGTGGCAGTGGCGCTGATTCCAGCCCCTTCTCAAGCATTGACCGCACACTCGACTGGCGGATCGTGTCAGCGAGAATCGCTCTTTGACAAGCGGATTCCAGCCTGGTGGATCCGTAACGCTTTAACAGAAAGGCCAGACCGCGGCACGACCTGATTGCCGAACCTTGTTTTGCCCACGAGCTTGTGAGTCGTATTACAAAGTCATTGGTATGAGGACCAATACTCCGGCTCCAGTCGATGTAATGCTCGATGGACTCTTCACTCATTGCGCGATGGTGGGGTGGCATGTGCTCTGGTAGTGTCGTCTGGCCGAATACGGTCGAACGAATGTGCAGAGCGACCTGCCGGTTTTTGTAGCTGAAACGGATCGTTCCGTCGGTGATTCGGACATCCAGCTGTTGAGTGACAAGCTGGTACGGCACACTGTAGAGGTGCCCCTCCACCCCGACGTGATAGTCCATTTGTACCCGAGCCTGCTTCCAAATGGCGAACTGGTACGGCTCGGTCGGGAGTGGCGTCAGTGCTGGTCGATCGAGAGCAAGATACTCTGAATGCCTTGTCCCAGGCCTCTTTCTGAACGGTCGCTGATTGAGATCCTCCAGCAATAGGGCAATGGAGTGGTTAAGCTCTGCCAGCGAGTAGAACCGTTGATGGCGTAACCGGGCGAGAATCCAGCGCTCGACGATCTGGACTGCGACCTCGACTTTTGGCTTGTCCTTTGGCTTTCGCGGACGGGTCGGCATGCCAAAGGTTCCGTAATGAGTGAGCATCTCTTCATAGGTACGATTGAGGACCGGCTCGTATCGATCGCTCCGGCTGACAGCGCTCTTCAGATTGTCCGGGACAACCGTTCGTGGGACACCGCCGAAGTACTCAAATGCCCGAACGTGGGAGCCAATCCAGTCTTGCAGCTGCTGAGTCAGGGTCGCTTCTGCAAAGGTGTAATTGGAGGCTCCGAGTACGGCGACGAAGATCTGTGCAGCGCTGGTCTCACCAGTGTCGGCATTGATGATTGGCACCGTCGGTCCGGCATAATCGACGAACATTTTATCTCCGGCCTGATGGGTCTGTCTCATCGAGAGCTTCTGTCGTTTGCACCATTGCTGATAGAGATGACAGTACTGACTGTACTTGTAGTGATGGGTAGGATGATCGGCGACATACTCTTCCCAGAGCAATTGTCGTGTGACCCCCTTCTTCTTCAGCTCGCTGTGCATCAGGATGAAGTCAGGCTGAGCGGGGGTGGCAGCAGTTGGAATATCGTCTCGTGACTGAATGCGGTGTTTGAGTTCCGGTTCGCTCAGATCCGGCAATGGCCACCTGATGTCCGCTGCCGCTGCTGCGTTCAAATATTTGTTTACGACTCCCACGGAGAGTCGCAAGGCGTTGGCAATCTCTCTTTGAGACAGTTCGGCCTGATGTCTAAGCCGGAGGATTTCATTGATCTTGCGCATGGTAATTGATTTTCCTGGCACACTCTTCTCCCCTTGTTGAAAAACTATGGGCGGAATGGTGCGTGAATCGGTTTCAATTCGCCAGCGCGGCGGGCCCACGGCGGGCTCTGTTCGGGGGATCAGGGAGGTGTTCACGATCCCCGGAATTTGTTCCTTTAAACGTGATTAGAATTCCGGTCGGGTTGGAAAAGTGTTCACAATCGTCCGGAATTGATGTTCACGGGTCACGGAATCGATGTTCACGATGGCCCGGAATAGGCGTTCACGATCGTCCGGAATATGCAGTGAGTTCGATTCGGACCGCTGCAATACGTTTGAGTCACATATCAGAAAGACAACACCGGTCGGAATTTTCGACAATACAACCCCTGAGGGAGCGTATGATCTGAGCGGGAACGCCTACACCTGGACTTCAACGATCTTTGATGAAACCAGATTTCCGTACCCGTGGCGCCACGATGAGAGGGAGGATCCTGGCGACGCGGAAGCGCGCCGGCTGGTTCGGGGCGGTTCGTGGGGCAACTTTCGAGTCGGCGCGCGCGCCGCTTTTCGTTTCTACGATCATCCGGCCGGCCGCCTCAACGTTGGC
>JBEGMZ010000009.1:0-4030 GCA_041182745.1 Acidobacteriota bacterium | reverse complement strand
GGGTATCATACCCCGGTCTGAAAATGACCGAACCGGGACTCCGTGACGAGGGAAGCTGGTCAGGATGGCCCGGTTGAATCGCTGATGAAGGAAGAACTGCATGGCACTGATTGGAGCAAATGAACTGAAACGCAAGATGCTGATCACGGTCGAGGGACAGCCCTACAACGTGGTCGAGGTCTTCTTCGCCTCACCGAGCGCGCGCGGTGCATCGACCATGGTACGGACAAAGCTGCGCCACCTGTTGACCGACGCGATGGTCGAGAAGTCGTTCAAGACCAGCGAGAAGTTTGCCGAACCTGATGTCGCCCTGACGCCGGCCTCATTCCTCTATGCCGATGCGGAGGGCTATAACTTTATGGATGACGAGTCATACGAGCAGTTTACGCTCTCGGCCGAACAGCTGGGCGAAGACCGCTACTACTTGAAAGAGGGGATGTCACTCCAGGTTCAGAAGTATAACGGGGCGCCGATCTCGCTGGTTCTGCCGCCGATCGTCGAGTTGACAGTGACCGACGCCGAGCCCGGAGTCCGGGGTGATTCGGCCTCCGGCGGGACCACCAAGAGCGCCACCCTTGAGACGGGGCTCCAGCTGCGGGTGCCTCTCTTTATCAAGGAAGGCGAACTGATCCGGGTCAATACCCAGACGGGTGAGTTCTCAAGCCGGGCCTGAGGATGTTGACGGTAGGACCGGGGGCACGACCGGGTAGAGGTTAGAAGTGAAAAGAGAGATTGGCTGGGGGTTGATCGGGTGCGGAGACATTGCGCGGAAGCGGGTTGCCCCGGCGCTGCGGGATGGTGCAGACTGTGAACTGGTCGCGGTCAACCGGGGCCGTGCGGAGCTGGCGGCCAACTTCGCGCGTGAGTTTGGCGCCCGCCGCTGGTACGCTGACTGGCGCGACCTGCTGGCTGACACCGAGGTCGACGCGGTCTACATTGCAACTCCGGTCGACCTTCACGTCGTCCAGACGATTGCTGCCGCCGAGGCTGGCAAGCACATTCTCTGCGAGAAGCCGATGGCGATGACCGTTGCCGAGTGTGATCGGATGATCGAGGCCTGCGAGGCCAACGGAGTTCGGCTCGGTATTGCTTACTACCGCCACTTCTACCCGGTTATTCGTCGAATGAAGGATCTCCTCACCAGTGGTGAGATTGGTCCTCCGGTTCTTGCCCGCATCGACGCCTTTGAGATGTTCAACCCGTCGCCGGGCAGCGATCGTTACTGGCTGCTCGAGCCCGAACGGTCAGGGGGCGGCCCAATGATGGACTTTGGTTGCCACCGGATCGAGGTTCTGCTCAATCTGCTCGGCCCGCTGGCGGAGGTTGGCTGCCTGCATTCAGCCGCGAGGCTGCAACGTCAGGTCGAGGATACGAGCCTCGCCCACTTTCGCTTCGAGGGCGGCGCCGTTGCTATGCTCGCCGTGACCCACGCCGCCTGGGAGTCACAGGACACCCTCGACGTCTTTGGCCAGCTCGGTTCGCTCCACGTCCCGGTTCTTAACCGTGGTGAGCTGATCATTCGAACCGCCGCCGGGGAACGGATCGAGCAGCATCCGCCCCATTCGAATATTCATCAGCCATCGATTGCCGATTTCGTCGCGGCGCTGCGCGAGGATCGTCCCCCGATAGTCGATGGCCACCTCGGCCGCGAGGTCGCTCGGATCGAGGATCTGATCTATCTTCGTTCCGAGGGTGCTGGTTAGCCAGGGGGAGAATGCCGTTACCGGTTGCGCACAGCCTGATAGGAGCAAGCATTGTTACCATTGCTCTGCGCCGCACCGACTGGCGCTCAGGGCTGGCTCCGATTCTGATCGGGGCCTTCCTGGGGGCACTGCCTGACATCGACCTCTTTCTGAGCTGGGGGCTCGGGCTTGGACAGCACTATCACGGCAGTTATACCCATTCCATCCTCTTTGCGGTCGCGGCCGGAGCGGCGGTCTCGCTCCTGCGAGGTGAGGAACAGCCGCGCGCAGTGGTTGGCTACGTCGGAGCGATCCTCTCCCACGGGGTTCTCGATGCCCTCACCAAGGATCAGTTTGGTGGAGCGGCACTGCTCTGGCCGTGGTCGCTCGACCGTTATCGGCTCGGACTGATGCCAAACTACGAGTTCTACCCCAACCCGGCTGTCCAAAGCTGGATCAGCATTCTGGTGGCGGCGCTGCCCCATCTTATTGGCGAACTGAAGCTCTTTCTGCCGGTCTTTCTGCTGGCCCTCGCCATCCGCTTCGGTCTTCGTCAGCAATCTGTCCCCGTCCAACCGGGTCAGGAGTCTGAGCCGGCCCCCGAGCGGAAGAGCAACAGTAAGGAGTACGGAAATTGAACGAAAAGGCTCTCAACGAATTCGAGCTGCGTGTCCTTGGGGCACTGGTCGAGAAGCAGATCGCGACCCCGGACTACTATCCAATGACACTCAATGCGCTGGTTAATGCCAGCAATCAGAAGAATCATCGTGATCCGGTGGTGGCCTTTGATGAGGCCACGGTCCAGCGCGCCCTCGACAGCCTCCGCGAGAAGAGCCTCGCCTACACCTTCCACGGATCGGAATCACGAACCGTCAAGTATGGTCATCTCTTCCCAAAGGCTTTCGACCTTGACGACGCCGGCACGGCTCTGATGTGCGTGCTGATTCTGCGCGGTCCACAGACACCGGGTGAACTCCGTGCCCGAAGCGGACACCTCATCCAGTTTGAGAGTCTCGCCCGCGTCGAGGAGATCCTCAACGACCTCGCCGCACGTCCGGAGCCACTCGTCGTCAGGCTTCCCCGCCAGCCAAACTCCCGCGAGTCCCGTTATGCCCATCTCCTCGGCGGCGAGTACGAGATCGATGCCACGACCGCCGACGGCTCCGCCTTACGCCTGGAACGGCGCTCTCCGGACCCATCGCGTCTCGACCGGCTCGAGACTGAGGTCGCCACACTCCGCGATGAACTCGCGGCCCTCCGTCTCATCGTCGAGGATCTTCGCCGACTGTTCCAATAGGCTTTCGGCTGACCGCCGACTCTTCCGAGGGGGAGAGATCTCTGCGTCAGCTGGTTGATCTTACAGTTTTAATGTTTTAAATATGAAAAAAGTCTTGGCAGGTGGTGGGTGATGGTGGTAATCTCCGGGCTACACAAGAACAGTTTGGAGGGCGTGTTGGGGGTGACTTTTGTGGGACGCGTCTGGTGGGGGTAAGCGGGGAACTCAGTAGCAGTAGTCCTTGTGCAGCCCGAAGCTCTGATGTCTTTCCCAGGCCGGAGAGTGATTCTCGTATCAGCCCGGGAGTCGATCTCAAAGAACCGAAGCGCGGTTTCGATCCGGCTCCGTCATTCACGCCAGATATAAATGCAAGGTCCGTGCCAGACTGTATTCGTTACTGAAAAAATCGTTAAGTGCTTGATAAGATAGAGCTTATGGCATGCTCTCGTTAACCTGAACCCGCTTCGGCCAGCTGGTTAGACCCCTACTGACAACATTAGTTTAATCTTTGGTCAGCGCCTGTCTTCTAATGTTGACACGGAGCCGGCCTGGCTTCTCGATCGGGCGGAGACGATCTGGCAGAGGGTTGGACTCGGCGGTCGGTTGGAATTGATCGGTCGGTTGGAATTGATGATGATGGCGATGGTCGAACCGCGTGGGGCGAGGCGGGGTGTCCTGAAATGGTAGGTAGGTTGCCACTCAAAACGATAGTCGCGGGCGAAGACGAGAACTTCGGTCGATCCGTCAGGGCGGGTCAGGCGAGCCTCGAATGATCCGGAACCCGGTTCAAGGAGCGGACGAATGGCGAGAATCTCCTCGTCGGCGGAGAGCCGATGGTCGACGGCGAGGCGTGAGCCGGATGGCCGGGTGGTGTGGCGGATACTGATCGTCTCGACCACCTTGTCGGGGTTCGTTCGGTCGAGATAAAGGCCGACCAGACTCTGGTCACTTTCCGGTTCGGCGGAGCCGCGATACTCGACCTTGAGAACGATCGTTGCGCGTGGCGGCAGGACTCGCGCCATCCCCGGTGGGGTCGGGAATGAGCGCTGGCCGGGAACCCACTCGCCGACGG
>JBEGMZ010000008.1:0-3999 GCA_041182745.1 Acidobacteriota bacterium | reverse complement strand
CAATCAGCGACGACTCCTTCAGCACCCGCAGCGCCCGCAGGGTAATATCCTCAAGATTCCCGATTGGCGTCGAGACGAGATAGAGCGTCATATCGACTTTCGGCTACTTCCAGAGCCCGATCCCACCACGCAACCCAAGCTCGTTTGGCACAATGACAACATCTTCGGGCAGGTCAAAGGTGATCTCCTGCGCGTTTCCGCCGCCAAGGTAGAGTTTGTCAAAGCTGGTCAGGACACGCCACCAGCCAATCGCCTTGTAGAGGCGTCGATTCCAGCGGCGTCGACCGATCTCGACCAGCGCCTGGTTGCCGAGCTGTTCCTCAAAGGTCTGATTCTTGCGGAAGGGGATATGGCCAATCTCGAGGTGGGGAGCAAGCCGACCATCAAGAAAGAGTCCGCAGCCGACGCCGGTGCCAAGGGTGATCACCATCTCGACTCCCTCCCCGTTGATCGCGGCCAATCCCTGCATGTCAGCGTCGTTGATCACACGGACCGGACGGGCAAGGGCGGAAGTGAGCGCCTCCTCGAGGTTGAATCCGACCCAGAGCGAATTGCCAAGATTGACGGCGGTGAGGATCGTTCCTCGACGGACGACTCCGGGGAACCCGACCGAGACCCGATCAAACTCGGCCAGCTCGGCGACCAGATCCCGCACCTTGGCGACGAGCAGCTCGGGTGGACAGGGCCTGGGCGTCTTGACCCGAACCCGCTCGCTGATCATTCGACCCTGCTCGTCGATCAGTGCCGCCTTGAGCCGGGTGCCTCCAACATCGACCGCGAGGGTGACCCGCCCAGTTCCCCCCACCACCTGAGATGTCGGCTGAGATGCCGTCCCATCTGCCCCCAAAGTCTCTCTCTCCGTCTCTGTCATGGATGCGCTCCAGGTAATATTGTGGTCTAATCTCTGCTGCGTCTTGTTACTGCGGCTTATTACCGCTTTACAAGCGTTACCGCTTTACCAGCGCAGTGATATCCTCGCTTGCTGAAGATACCGGAAATATAACCGATGATCGGCTGAAATGTAATAGCCCGTGGGCAGAGAGCGAAGGCCAATCGCCCCCTCAAAAACGATGGAGTCGTCAATGATCAGAATCTCTCTCACCGTAATACTGCCGCTCCTCCTGCTCTCGCTGTCAGTAATGACCGGGCACGCGCAGACGGCCCCCGACACACTGACCCGGGGGGAGTTGGCGCGACTCAGCACTGAACTCTCCGAGCCTGGAGGGTACTTTGACACCGACAATCTGATCTCAAACGAATCCTCCTACCTGCACGTTCTGGGTCGGATGCGTGCGATGGGAGTGAGTGGAGGTGTCTTTATCGGAGTTGGCCCTGATCAGAGCTTCTCCTACATTGCCGGTATCCGTCCGAAGATGGCGTTTATGATCGACATCCGACGGGACAACCTGCTGCAGCATCTCTTCTACAAGTCACTCTTCGAGCTCTCACGCAATCGGATCGAGTTTCTCTGCCTGCTCTTCGGACGTCCACTGCCCACCAATCCAGCCGAGTGGGATCGACGCCCTCTCACGGAGCTGGTCGATTACATCGGTCGGACACCCGCGCGCTCCGAGCTGCTCGATCGAAATCGGGCGCTGATCGAAGAACGGCTCACCACCTTCGAGTTCAAACTCTCTCCTGCCGACACTGCCACCATCCGACGAATCCACGGTGAATTCATCGCGCAGGGCATTGAACTCAGGTTCACGAGCCATAATCGCGCTCCACGCTCCTACTATCCAACCTACCGTGACCTGATTCTGGAGAGAGACCTCACCGGAATGGCGGGGAGCTTTCTCGCCCAGGAGGAATCGTTCCGCGTCGTCAAGTCACTCGAGGAGCGCAATCTGCTGATCCCGGTGGTCGGGAACCTCGCCGGTGGTAAGACGCTGAAGGCGATCGGAGGCTACCTTGGTCAGCGCGGGCTGGCGGTCTCTGCGCTCTACGCCTCAAATGTCGAATTTTACCTGATGCGCGGAGATGAGTACGACCAGTTTGGCCGCAACATCAGTTCCCTGCCCCGAACATCACGGAGTGTTCTGATTCGGAGCTACTTCAGCAACTCGTGGGGGAGAACACATCCAATGGCAGTGCCGGGATACTACAGCACCCAGCTGCTGCAGCTACTCGACACTTTTGCCACCGAGTTTGCTGCCGGAAACTACCAGGATTACGCGGATGTCATCAGCCGCGGACTGCTCCAACTGAAGTGACGGTTGACTGCCGTCACGATACCTGATCAGCCATTGAAAGCGTGAGTGGGGAGGCCGCGCACTCCGGGTACACAATGAAAGAGGCCACCAGCGAGGGGTTGATCGGCCAATGAAGCGGCCGGGAGACGGGTACTGGCGGTGGTGATGTAGAGCTGGTCAAGGTCGGGGCCGCCAAAGACGCACGAGGTTGGACGGGCGACCGGGAGGGGGATCTCGCCGATCAGTTGACCGGAGCGAGGATCCCACCGGGTAACCCGCCAGCCGTCCCAGAGCGCAATCCAGAGCATCCCCTCCTCATCGATCGTCATTCCATCAGGGGTTCCGGTTCCGGCCGGGACCTCGACCACTGTACGCCGGTTGCTCAGCGCTCCCGACTCGACATCAAAATCGAAGGCATCGACCCGGCAGGTTGGGGAATCGATGAAGTACATGATCCGGTCATCTGCCGACCAGGCGAGGCCGTTCGAGATCCAGACATCGGCAACACGGCGCTGACAGGTCAGGTCGGTATCGAGACAGTAGAGGGACCCCGAGGGCTGATCGTGGCTGATCCGGGTGGTACCGGCCCAGAGACGGCCGCGGGAGTCGCACTTGCCATCATTGAAACGGTTCTCGGCCAGTTCTACCTCCGGGTCGAGAATTGGCCGCAGCTCTTCTGTCTCGAGATCGAGCGTATAGAATCCGTGCTGCATGGCGAGAAGTACGCCGCCGGCACGGCGTGGGACGACGCAACCTGCCATCTGGCCGAGATCGATCCGGCGATCGGTCCCGTTTGATGGGTCATAGACGTGGACGGCGCACCCCTCGATATCGACCCAGTAGAGCTGCTGGGTCGATTCATTCCAGCTCGGTCCCTCCCCAAGCAGAACCTTTGCATCGAGCAGAAGGTCAACCTCCGTTATTTGTTGAATCTTCTGAGTCTGAGTATGTTGGGCAATCATCCCGTTCATATGGTTCATATGGTCAGTCATGTCGTCACGCATCCGGTCGGTTAAGGGCGGTGATGGTTCAGGCCAGCCACGAAGCCGAGGGCGGGTGGCGACCCATGATCGATTCAGAATCTGATTTTATCAGAGCCTGATGGAGGATGGTGGTGCCAGAATCCCACCAACGCCGGTATTGTCCACATTGGTGAGCGGGAGTCAATCGGGCAGGGGAGGAGGCGACCCGTGGTGAACGATTGGACGGGCTCAATCACTGGTAAAGTCCAATGACCGAGCCGGTCCTTGCGCTCTGCTGTCCTACCTCAGAGAGTAGCGGTCGGTTCAGGACTCGCCCCAGTCCTTCGGAGTGAACCTGGCTGCCCCGGGAGTGCCTCCCACCGTCCGGCTTATGGCGCATTTTCGGCCATGAGGCGAAGCAGGAATCGCTTGACAAGCAGATTATCCGGGTTCTCGGCATCGAGGAGTTCAAGTTCGCTGATCGCTTCTGAAATCAGACCAAGCCGGGCATAGGCGAGTCCACGTGCGAGGTGCGACTGCGTTGTCCGACGCAGCTCCTCGAGCCAGACCAGCTCCCTCGCGCCGAGAATCCTGAATTTGCGTGGCGTAGAGACCATCTCCTCGCCCCTGGTTCGACCGCGCAGAATCGCCTGCCAGGTCGTCCCCCGCCGCAGCGATTCCGCCGGCTGCCACTTCTTAGCTGAGGCCGTCAGAACCGGGCTCCGTAGTCTCTGCCCCCCGCCAACTTCGGCCAGCTCGACGATCCAGTTGATGACCGACCGTTCCGAGGCCCATCGAAAGACGGGCGTATTTGAGGTGATGACACTGGCCGGCGGGGCGAGAAG
>JBEGMZ010000007.1:0-3710 GCA_041182745.1 Acidobacteriota bacterium | reverse complement strand
CTGCAGCAGGGAATGGCGCCAGTCAGGGGCTGGTCGCGGCCTGCCCCTGGAGGAGGTGAGGTTCGTGCGCTCTGGGTTGTACGACACACGCTGACCAGCGCGGACGAGGTGCGACGGCTGGTGGAGCGCTCGGCTGCCAATGGCATCACCGACCTGATCGTCCAGGTTCGCGGACGGGGTGATGCTTACTACAATTCGCCATATGAGCCGCGTGCGGCAGGTCTGGCTCTTCAGCCGGCCGATTTTGATCCGCTTGCCCTGACGATCGATGAGGCTCACCGGTCGGGGCTGCGTGTCCATGCCTGGCTCAATACCTACCTCGTCTCCGATATCGACCGACTTCCCGATTCGCCCGACCATCTGATCCACCAACACCCTGACTGGCTGATGGTTCCGCGCGGGCTTGCGGCGGAACTCTACCATCTTGATCCCTCCTCCCCCGGCTACCTTGACCGGCTGGTCACCCACTCGCGCCGCAATCGAGCGAAGCTCGAAGGGCTCTTCATCTCGCCAGCCAATCCGGCGGTACGCGATCAGCTTGTCCGTCTCTGGCTCGACGTTGCAAGCCGTTACGATATCGACGGTCTGCATTTCGACTACGTTCGCTATCCAAGCCCCGAATTCGACTACAGTCGCACCGCGCTCGATCAGTTCCGCCACGAGCTGGAGCAGGTTCTGCCGGTCGAGGATCGTGACTTTCTCGGGGAGCAGATGCGACGTGAGCCGTTGATTCACGTCAACACCTTTCCCGAGCAGTATTCCAACTTCCAGCGGCGCCAGGTCAGCCTGCTGGTGGAGCGGATCTACCGTCAGGTGAAGCAGATTCGGCCCGATCTGAAGGTCTCAGCCGCCGTCTTCGCCAATGAGAGTGACGCGGTGAGGTCACGTTTCCAGGACTGGAAGACCTGGCTGCAGCGCGGCTGGATTGACGCGGTCTGCCCGATGGCCTATACCGCCGATGCGGAGCTGTTTGAGAATCAGATTACTACTGCCGTCTCGCTCGCCTCGGGACGGGAGGTCTGGAGTGGGATTGGGGTCTACCGTCAGGCGGTCAATGCGGCGCGTGAGAAGATCGAGATCAGCCGACAGCTTGGTGCACAGGGTTTCATCCTCTTCTCGTACAACAGTCTCATCGAGACCTCACCCAACAATCCGCGCGGAGAATATCTTGAAGAGCTTCGGGATCTGATCACCACCCCAACCGGAGTGGTGGAAGGGAGACGACCGGAATGACTCGGACCGGACTGTTGATCGCTTTTCTGCTCGCCGCAGTGACGGTCGCCGCGCCGCGACCGGGGAGCGCACAAACAGTTGGTGAGATTGCCCGGAGCCAGTCGCGGGCGGTAGTTGTGATCGAGACGCTCGATGTTCGTGGAACTCTCGTCAGCCAGGGCAGCGGCTTCATCGTCACTCCCAGCGGGGCCATCGTCACCAGTCTCCACGTTCTGCGTGGCGGTGCGTCGATCCGGGTTCGTCTCGCCAACGGTGATACATATCTCACCACCGAGGTGGTCGATGTCGATGAGCTGAAGGATATCGCAATCGTCAGGATCAAGGGATACGGTCTTCCGTTCGTCTCCCCGGGTGATTCGGAGAACACGGAGGTCGGGGCGGAGGTGATCGTCATCAGCAGCCCGGAAGGGCTGACCAATACTGTCTCGACCGGAATCGTCAGCGGAGTACGCAAGCTCGATACCCATCGGGTCTTTCAGATTACTGCCCCAATCAGCCAGGGGAGCAGTGGAGGGGCGTTGTTCAACACTCGTGGCGAGGTGATCGGGATTGCGACCTATCTTCTGAAGAGCGGCCAGAATATCAATTTTGCTATTCCGATCAACTACGCCCGAGGTCTGATCTCCGACACGGTGACCACCACAATTGCGACCCTGAATGGACGGATTGAGTCGATGAAGTCGGTCGCATCGGATGGGGCTGATCCACCCGGAGCGCCCGCCGCTGAACGTCCCGGCGCAGCAGCGGGCGTCAGCAGTCTTGGCGATCAGATCTCGAACGCCGCGCGGGCCAAGCGCGGCCGCACCGCTCTCGACCCGATGTTTCCACGACCCGACGAGGCACTCGCCCTCTTCTACCGGTTTGTCGACGGAATCGGCCTCCTCACCGCCGCTGATATCGATAATCTCACCCGGACGGCGGATGTTCGAAAGACACCCGACAGCTACACGATCCGGTTTCTTAGCTATCAGTACGGAGTGACACTCTCCTTCAGTTCGCCGGAGCGGATTTTGACCAGTGTCGACATGCTCGTCAACTGGTCGGTTGAGAATCTGCGCCACACCTTCGGAGACAAGTTCAAACGTCGGATGGTCGATAACCTGAAGATCATCGACTATGGGCGGCTCGAGACGGGCCGCAGCCTGGTCGCGATCCTTGACAGTAACGGGAATGTTCAGACGATCCGTTTCACCATTCCGCCCAAATGATCACCTTCCCGGCGGAGCCTTGTAGAGCAGATAGTAGGTCTGATGGCGTGGCCCGCCATAACCGAACCACGAGCGGTTGACAAGGTGGCCGCTGAGCTGGAAATTCCCGGTGTAGAGGCGACGGTAGCCGGCCTGCTCAAAGTCGACATACTCCATTCCGAACCACTTCGGTCCGATCAGCCGATCCCAGACCACCAATGTGCCAGCCGGCGAGTTCCGGAGCAGTTCGAGGTCGCGCTCCCGATCACGGGTCCATTCGGGGTTCTCCCACGGGTCGCGCTCAAAAAGAATGCAGGCATAGGGTTCGTTCCAGATCAGCCTCGTTACGGTCAGCTCCTCACGTTGCTGCGCCCCGACAAACCACTGGTGAACCTCGCGCAGCGCCCGTGCATCACGTGACCACTCCGCTCCATCGGCATAGACCAGATTGAACCAACCCGAGGTGGCAAGAATGACCAGCGCGACGGCTCTCCTCCACCAGGGCGGGGAGAATGAGAAGAGGTCTGCGACGCGATTCCAGCCGTGCAACGTAATCAGGGCGATCGCCGGCGAGATCGACACGAGATACCTCGGATAGCCGGCTGAACCAAGCAGCCCGCCGGCCCGCAGAATGGTATGCAGGATGAGAAAAAGAAGGAAGGTGGTGGTCAATGTTGGCAGCTCTCGTGACCGAAGCAGCCGCCAGAGGCCGATCGTGAAGGGGATCAGCAGAAACGGACCGACAATCTCCGGCAGGCGCGCCGGGTAGGCCAGCAGCCCCGCCGCACCGTAGACGGTTCCGGTGAGGGGCCAGTTTCGTGGCCAGTTGTGGAGAATGAAGAGCGGGTCGCCGGTAATCAGGAGTGCCGCTACCCACCACGCCAGTCCTCCTACGCCAAGCCAGAGCACCACCATCCTCCGGCGCCACCCACCGCGCGGTGAGTGCCATAGCCAGCCCGCCCAGAGCAGGCAGAGGAAGAAGCCCTCCGGCCGGGCAAGTATCAGCAGCGAAGCGACGATCGCGCCAGCCCTCTTACGGCCCTGGTGATGGAGTCGCAGCGCGATCACGAACGTCAGAGCGAAGACCGGCTCTGTCATGTTGTCGGCAGAGAAGAGCAGAAATGACGGCTGGAGCCAGACCAGCAGGATCGCCAGCGCACTCCGGGCGATCCCCAGCTCATCCGCGAGTCGCCAGGTCTGCCACGAGATGACGAGGCAGATCACGACCGTCAGTCCGCGTGCCGCCTCATATCCGGCAAGCGCGGGTATGGCATAGAGGCTCGTGTAGAG
>JBEGMZ010000006.1:0-4626 GCA_041182745.1 Acidobacteriota bacterium | reverse complement strand
CGTCGGTGCCGATAAACTTACCCTCACCATCGACAAATCCGGCTCGGATGGCGTCGGCGAGTTCGCGATCAGTCCCGGCGAGGTTGAGAGTCTCGGCGTGCTCAAGAAGCAGTCGATTGTTGATAAGATTGTCGAGGGCCTGTTTGTCGAGGCCAAGGCTCTTCAACACTGCCGGTGGAAGCGCGTTACCGCGACCGTACTGCAGTGCAAGTTCGGCAATCTTGGTGCGGAATTCGCGCATCTTGATCTCACGTGATCCGACCTCGGCAACGACCAGGTCATCGTCAGCGGGGTTGGCCCCGGTAACTCCCCCCGGATTGAGGGACGTATTGGGGATGTAGAACACAATCAGGCCTATCAGGAGCAGAATACTGAAGGCAAGGAGAACGATATTGCGGGAACGCTGGAATTTCGAGAAGAACCTAAGCATAGCAAAATAGCTCCGATGCGATTTTATTCCGACCAGGCTGGAAGCTCGTGAGAGCCATCCGCCAAAACCAAACGACGATTCTAGCCGGAAGAGCGGCTCTTTACAAGGAATTAGTTGGGTTGAGCCGTGATGCGCCACGGTTGATAAATTCGAGAAATTCCGCCTTGTCGCGGGTCAGTCCGGCAAAGCTGGCGAGAGTGTTCCCCGCCGAATCGACAATGGCGTAGAGAGGGAGGGCGACCGTCTGGAATTTTTGCGCCTGAAGCTCACCGTTGCGTATATCGCCCGGGGTTTCACGATCAGTGAAGAGCTCAACCCGGACAAAGCTGGTGAGCGCCTGCTCCACCTCAGGCTGGGTGAACATATTGCTCTCCATCCAGCGGCAGTTGGTGCAGGTGACACCCGTGAAGTTGATGAAGACGGGGCGATCTTCGCGACGGGCGAGCGCGAGCGCCTGATCGTAATCCTCAAGCCATCTCGGCGCAGTGGCACTGCCGGAGGTTGGAGCGCCGTTGGGCGCGGTGGCGCGGGCCGGTGGGAGCATCGCTTCCCATTCACCAAGGTTGCCGCCAAAGAGCCCGGTCAGGAAGAAGAGGGCCAGACCGAGAAAGAAGGTCGCCGCGAGCATTCGTCCGACGCTGAGGCTCGTTACGGGTGAGTCGTGGGGGAGCAGGAACTTGCCCAACAGGTAGAGGGTGGTGATGAGGCAGATGGCGATCCAGGCCGCGAGGACCAGGTTGCGGGAGATGGTCTCCCATCCCCAGACAAGGTCGACATTGCTCAGAAATTTGAAGGCGGCTCCCAGTTCAAGGAATCCCATCACCACTTTGACGCTGTTGAGCCATCCGCCGGATCTGGGCAGCGATTGAAGGTACTTCGGAAAGACGGCGAGCAGGAAGAAAGGAAGGGCAAAGGCGGTCGAAAATGAGAGCATGCCAACGGCCGGCCAGAACCATTCACCCTGGGTGACCGCGACCAGCACCGTGCCGACGAAGGCGGCGGTGCAGGTGAAGGAGGTCAGGGTGAAGGTGAGCCCCATCAGAAGGGTGGCAATGGTCGTACCTGACCGGGTCAGCCGGTCGAGCCGGTTGAGCATTCCGCCCGGCAGGCTGATCTCAAAAAGACCGAAAAGGTTGAGGGCGAAGACGACAAAGAGGGTCGTCAGGAAGATGTTCATCCACGGACTGGCGGCGAGCCGATTGATGCCGGCCGGTCCGGCGACGGCGGTGAGTGCCAGACCAAGCCCGGTAAAGGTCAGGATGATCCCGAGACAGTAGAGCAGGGCTTGTCTGACTGCCTCACCGGTCGATCGTTGCTCTTTTTTGGTGAAGAAGGAGACCGTGATCGGAATCATCGGGAAGACGCACGGAGTGAGCAGCGAGAGCAGGCCGACACTCATGGCGAAGAGAATGTAGCCGGCGAGCCCCCGACTGCGTGGATCAGCGGGCACCTCGTCTGTCGCTGGAGCTGCTCCGGCCGCTGCAGTGGTGGGAGCGGGGGCGGACGACTCTGCTCCGGTAGTGCCGGCCGGGGGAGGAGCCTGCTGGCTGGCGGCATTGATGAGGCCAACGAGGGTGTCAGACCCGGGCTTGCCACTCTCAACGGGTGCGGGCGCTCCTCCGGTGATGGTCAGATCGACCTCGACCGGCCGGGTTCGAGGGGGAAGGCACTGGTGATCGTCGCAGGCCTGAAAGCTCACCTTGAGGGTGGCCTTTGCGGAGCCGCCTGGAGCGTCAGATTTGACCTCGGCATCAAGGGTAAACTCGACCCTCTCCTCGAAGGTCTCGGTCATAAAGGGCGGCTGGCCCGGAGTGGAGAAGTTCGGATCGGGTGCGACCCGCGGTCTTGGTTGCCGCGGATTGCCGACGAGGACGACCGGGCTCTCTTCAGCGATCACGATCCGCGTCGGACGCGGGCCACCCGGAGGCTGGGTCAGTGAGTAGAGATGCCACGAGGGATCGATCTCTGCCGTCAGGGTGATTCGAGTCTTCTGACCCGCTTTGAGCGCGGAAGGATCGGCCTTGGCGCTGAATTTGATCGGGTTGAGCCCCTGCGCAGCGATCTCCGCGCCGGTCGGGATTGCCAGGCAGAGCACCCCGACGATCAGGGCCAGCCGTCGGCTGAGACCATTCTTGAAGTTCATACTAAAGCGGCACCTCGCAGTCTTGATTGGGGCAAGCAGTCAGTATCACAGATTAACGCGAAGTGGCGGGAATGGCAAAAGGCCGGGCCTCCACTCAACCCGCAAAGATGGCCGCACCGATTGATATTGCTACAGGTTGATGTAGTTGGGGCCGCCGCCACCCTCCGGAGTGACCCAGTCGATGATCTGGTATGGATCGATGATGTCACAGGTCTTGCAGTGAACGCAGTTCGAGAAGTTGATGCGGGGACGGCGACCACCGTCAACCTCCTCGATCTCGTAGACGGCGGCCGGGCAGAAGTACTGGCACGGATTGCCATATTCGGCCGTGCAGCGATCGACGCAGATGCTGGGGTCGAGGATCTTGAGGTGCGCCGGCTGATCCTCGCTATGCTCGGTGCCGGAGCGGTAGACATCGGTCACTTTGTCGAAGGTGAGACGATTGTCGACGCGGTCGCTTTCAGCCTGCTGGTAGTCGCCGATAAAACCGGGGAGGCGATTGAAGACGTGGAGCTTTTGCATCTTCTCGTGGCCCGGCTCGGTATGGAGGTCTCCGAGAAGCCCCATTCCGCGGGTCGCGAACTGGAGGCCATTCTCGACCAGGCCCCAGAGACGACCGTGGCGGAAGGCCTGGTGTGAGTTGCGTACCTCGTAGAGCTCGCGGTAGAGGTCGCTTGACCGCACCTTCTGCTCGAACCGGCCAAGCTGGGCGCGGTCGAAGCGGCCGGCGATGAGCGCCTCGACGATCGTCTCCGCCGCGAGCATCCCGGAGCGCATGGCGGTGTGGATACCCTTCAGTTTCTGCGAGTTGAGGAAACTGGCGGTATCACCAATCATCAGGAATCCGTCGCCAAAATATCTTGGCTGCGAGAGCAGTCCACCTTCAGGGAGGCTCTTCGCGCCATAGTGGAGCATCCGGCCACCTTCAAGAAGGCTCGCGATCGCCGGGTGCTGTTTGAACTGATTGAAGAGGCGATGGGGATCGGTAAACGGATCCTCGTAATCGAGTCCGACGACCAGTCCGATATCGAGCAGGTCGTTCTGCATTCCATAGACGAAGCTGCCACCAAAAAGACGGTTGGGCAGGGGATAGCCGAGGGTGTGCATGACATACCCCGGGGCGACCCGCCCTTTTGGGAGCTCCCAGATCTCTTTGACACCGACCGCATAGACCTGAGGGTTGCGCCCCTCATCGAGCCCGTGTCGGGCAATAAGCTTCTTGGCGAGCGAGCCGCGGGAGCCTTCACCGAGGACGGTCACCCTGGCGTGAATGTCCGCTCCCGGCTGGAAGTTGTCACGAGGCTGGCCGTCACGTCCGACCCCCTTGTCACCCGTCCGGACACCGATCACCTGGTCATCTTCACCATAGAGCAGTTCGGCCCCTGGAAACTCCGGGATGAGCATAATGTCGGCAGACTCGACAATCGGAGCGAACCATCGGACCAGTTTGTTGAGCGAAACGACATACTTGCCGTGGTTACGGAGCGGTGGCGGAACGATCGGCAGACGGAACTTGTGGCGGCGGGTCAGGTAGGCGACCTCCTCATCGTTGACCACCGCCTCGATCGGCGCTCCCCGCTCTTTCCAATCGGGAAGGAGTTCAGTGAGCGGTCCCATATCCATCACCGCGCCGGAGATCGTGTGCGAGCCGATCTCGCGTCCCTTCTCGATGACGGCAATCGAGATCTCACCAAGCGCTCCGGCGTGTTGAGCGTTGTACCTCTCGATCAATTGTCGCAGATGCCAGGCGCCGGCGAGCGAGGCCGGACCAGCACCGACAAAGAGCACGTCAACATCGAGCGAGTCACGTTCGATCTGTTCCATTTCAACCACCTTTCAATTCCGGGCCTGACCCGGTTGGCCGACTGGTGTTACTTCGCCGGCGGCGGATCCGGGCTCTTCCAGGCCGCAAAGGGAAGAACATCCGGGGTGACCCGAACACCGGTCGTCAGCTTGAGCGGATGCTTTCCGCCCGTTGGATTTGGATAGGTCATCTCGATGAACCAGGCAGTGAAACCGGCGGTCGGCCGTCCCACGCGACCAATGTAGAGAC
>JBEGMZ010000005.1:0-3189 GCA_041182745.1 Acidobacteriota bacterium | reverse complement strand
ATCTCTCCGTTAAGAAAGCTCGCCTCCGTCTCCCCCCGCTCCTCATGCAGATCGGTCCAGGTCGAGGGATAGGCTCGCTCGTCAGACGGCAGGCTCCTGGCCGCCGCAATGCTCGCCTCGTCAGCCCTGACTCCTCGCAGCTGCGCGGCATAGGCCGCCAGATCGTAGGGGCTGCCCGGATCGACAATCGGGATTCCCGCGATATCAAGGACCCGGATCCCCTCCTCAACCACCTCTGCCATCAGGGCCGCCACGTCGGGCCTGACCATCGCCAGCTGAAGGTGACAGTCCAGTATCGCGAGGGTGGCATTGTTCAGGTTCAGCACCAGCTTGCTCCACTTGACGGCCATGATCGACTCATGGATCGCGACTTGAAAGCCAGCCCGGCCAAGCCAATCCGCGACGACAAGACCTGTCTCGTTGCAGCCGTGTGGATACCCGCCAAGGACGAGGTCATTGTAGAGAACTTGCGCCACCACCCCCGGCGCGATCCTCCGGGCTACCAGTCCGGCCATAACACCGTAGACGTGCAGGAATCGACGGGCCGTCAACTCTTCGTTTCTGACTCCGTTCTGGAGGCAGAAGATCGGCGTTGCCTCTCCAAAATGCTCACGCAGCTCCTGCACCGCCGCCGGAGTCGCTGATGATTTAACGGCAAGAAACAGAATGTCGTCCGGGGCAGGAGTCAATCCGGCCAGCGAGGTGCGGGCAGAGATACTGGTCACAACTTCCCGCCCGTCAGCCCGGCGCAGCTCGAGTCCACGCTCGGCAATGACTGCGATGTGCGGATCGCGACCGATCAGAATGACCTCCGCCCCGGCGGCGGCCAACCTGCCACCAACCAGGCTCCCAAGTGCTCCTGCACCGTGGATGATGAATCTCATCGGTCTTCCTGCCAGAATATGTGTGTCAGAGTCTTCGCGCGATTCGGAAATTGACGCTTTCAATGGGTTCATACTCCCGGCAAGACTCGAACTTGCGACCCTCTGCTTAGAAGGCAGATGCTCTATCCACCTGAGCTACGGGAGCATAAACCGTAATATTAACAGACTATCTGCAAGTTACAAGGCAAAAAGTCGAGGATGAAGAGCCTGGGTAGAGACGCGCCATGTCAGGACAATGCAATTAGCCGGCGAGGCCATTTTCCAATCTTTCTTCTTCGTGTCTTCGTGTGAGATCTCTAATTGGAGTGCACTCACGATCCATAATGCGAGGGTTCTGCATACCGGAGAGTCTCCGACGCTCCCGCGGAACAGGGGGCTTTATTTAAGAACGTTCGAGAGGCATAATAATCCCGTATCCTTCGACGTTGTCGGAGGGGGTGTGAGACGGGTTCAAGACGACAGGTCTGAGACCGGTCTGATGTGCGGTAAGAGGTAACCGATGAGGACGATCCTTGTAATTGATGATGATCAGGGATTGCGGCAGACGGTAGAAGAGGCGGTTGGTGAGATCGGCTTTCAGGTTTGCCATGCCTCGAGCGCTGAGGCTGTCGCAAGCCTGCTCGCCCGGGTTCACTGCGATCTGGTCGTCATCAACCTTGAGACGACGGTCATTGACGGAGTGGCAATGATCGGGCAGCTCCGCCGGGCCGACCCTCGCCTCAGCCTGCTTTCGGTAGCGAGCCGCGTCAGCAGCGCCTTCGTTCTCACCTCGCTCAGCAACCTCGCCTGTGACCTTATTCTTATCCCATCAAGCGTCGAAGAACTTCGGTCAGCGATCGTCACGGCCGTTGACGACTGCCGGATCCCTGAAATGAGAGTCCTTTCGGCCCGGCCGCACTGGGTTCAGCTCGATGTCCCGTGCGATCTGAACGTCGTCCCGATCCTCCAAAAATACCTGACCCTGCTTCATAGCGACGTTCCCGAAGAGACCCGCGAGGGTATCGCCTACGCCTTCCGAGAGATGCTCAACAACGCCATCGAACACGGAGGAAAGCTCGATCCTTCGAACTTTGTCGAAGTACTCTTCATCCGGATGACGCACGCCATCATCGTCTGGATCAAGGATCCCGGAGAGGGGTTCGACATCGACCACCTCTCACACGCCGCCGTCGGCAACCCTGAGCATGACCCGTTTCGTCACGTTATCGTCCGTGATGAAAAAGGGCTTCGCGCCGGTGGCTTCGGCATCCTCCTGACCCATCAGCTGGTCGACGAGCTGGTCTACAACGAACGTCGTAACGAGCTGATGTTCGTCAAATACCTGTAGCCATCTGTAGCCATCTGTAGCCATCCGAAGGTCAAGACCAACCAGCCCGGAGGTGGGCACGTATCCGCGCTCACCTCCGGGCCTTGCATAAACAGAATCTTTGCTCTCGGGGATCAGCCGACAGAGGACGACTGCCCCTCGTCAAAAAGGTCAGCCCGTTATCCTTGGGCTAGGCTGCTTCCCTAGGCTGCTTCCTTGGAAGGTGAGACATAGACATCGTACCTCCAGCGCGGTCCCTCGATCTCAAGTGGCTGATCCGGCTCCCACCCGCCGGAGATAGCCATATCGATCGCTTCGCGAAATGTAGCCTCGATCTCCGGCTCAACCTTTTCGCGCTGGCACGCCCGCAGATGCCGGGCCACGATCTCATTGACGACCTTCTTCCGACTATCTGAAAGCTTATGGTACCTCTTCAGCTGCAACTCATCCTTGATCCTCAGATTCATACGCTCTCCTCTCGTCTATTCAACTCCCGACCCAACTCCCGACCCAACTCCCGACCCAACTCCCGACAGCTGCTTCAGCCACCACCAAGCTACCCTTATTATCGGCCCTGTCGGTAACCGGGCTTATCCCAGTTTCAGAACGATCTGATAATATTTTTTGCAGCCGTTCGATGTAGTAAACGTCCGGCCTGTTGCTTTTGTTCAATTTCTGTTATCAGCAAAACGGGTGTTCCAGCTTGACAGCAACGACCCGATCCACAAGCATGAGCGATTGCGGTGAATCGGTATCAGGAGAATCTGAGGCAGTTATGGGAACCAAAAAAAGGAATCTTGCTGAAGAAAAAAGGGCAGCTCGCGAGAACGGTCTGGCAGGAAAGATGGAGACCGCAGACCTGCGACGCCGGCGGATAGTTCTGGCAGGGGCCGGAGGGGTCGGAATTCTGGCGGCAGCCGGTCTGGTCGGCTACCGGGCTGGATGGTTTAAAGACGAGGTTCGCGAGACAGCGAGCCCTCTTCCTGTCACCACAGCTAC
>JBEGMZ010000004.1:0-6476 GCA_041182745.1 Acidobacteriota bacterium | reverse complement strand
GTGCTGAGTGGTTCATTCTATGGCGCTGACCGCCAACTGCCGCTAGCGCAGAGGATGGCGGCTGAAGAGCTCGGTCGGGCCGTGGTCAGCAACGGGATGGGCGCCGATCTGGCCAGCTCCTTCCTCATTCTGGCCAGTCGCAACGGCTTCAGCCTGCCTGCGGACGCCGAGCTTGCCTGCCATTTCGTGTCTGACCGCAGACCCGCCTACGCGAGAAAGATCGTCTTCTCAACCACTCCGGCGAATGGGCTGCACCTCCGTAACGAGCCGCTGTTTCCCGCGCTGAAGGCCGACCCGCACTACCCGGTCGAGACGGTTCCGGAGATTCAGTCTCAATCGACTGCCGGCAGACTATGGTCAGAGGAGCTGCGATCGATCCTTTCAACACCCGAATGGACGATAGATCATCTTGTCAGGTGGGCGCGTCGGTGGTTTTTCGCACTGCTGAAACGCGCCGGGCTGCCTCACCAGGACGTGCCCCCTACCGCAACTGAACTTGTGCCTGGCTGGCTGTTCGCGGCCCGCCCCGAGAAGATGGTTGTCAGCATCGACGGTGAAACCACTTTCATCGACCAGGATCTGTCGATCCGCCATCCGCTTGAACTCGGCTACCTTCTCTTCCGTGGCGTCAGCCTCACCCTTCTTGGGATGGGAAAGGTTGCCCCGCCGGCGGCGGGAACCGAGCGGCGCCTGATCAAACTTATTGAAATCATCGCCGGTTCACTCGGCATCGTGTTGACCGATCGGGATCTGGCTCGCTACTGCCGATACGAGAACGATGTCGAGTCGTGGATCTCCGGTCGTCGCCCCTTTCCTGACCACGAGGCTCTGTCGCTGATCAGCCTCGAAACGGTCTCTGCGGACGACGGCAACGAGTCGAGCGAGGCACGGCTGGCCGGAGCCATCGAATGGTGCCACCGCCTGAAAGCAGAAAATAATGAGCTTTACACCAGACTCTCGGAGTCACGGGCGCACCTCAGGCGGCTGCAGAATGACCAGGCCTCCCTGTGGGAATGGGCTGTCCAGATCAATACCCACCCGATCCGCCACGCCCTCAAGAAGAGGGCCTACAACCTCGCCCGGGACACCATCCGGTCGCTTCCATTTCCAGTCGCCCTCAAGCGACGCCTGCGCGACCTCTACTTCTCGTATATCCGCCCGCTGTTGCACCGGTCGGAAGTCCAAACCGTGACAACCGCGCCCCAGAGTGGCGGATTGGAGAGGGTCCGTCAATCAATGACCGGGAGTAAGAGGGATATCCTGATCTTCTCGGTCATCGACTGGCACTTTCGGGTTCAGCGTCCCCAGCATATTGCGCGAAGCCTGGCCGCGAATGGAGAGCGCGTCTTCTACTTCAGCAAGCATTTTGTCAACGCCCGGGAGGCTGGTTACCAGATCGAGCAAATCTCCGGGGCCGATTCACTCTTCCGAATAAAGCTGCACGTCAAAGGATCGCCCTCGATCTACTACGAACCTCCAACCGGAACAGAGCTGAAGATGCTGGAGGAGAGCCTGACGCGCCTGTGCGAGGATCTTGGCATCCACTCAAGCGTCTCACTTATCCAGCATCCATACTGGTATCCATTGGTGAAACGACTCCCGGGCTCCTTCCGGGTCTACGATTGCATGGATCACCACGAGGGGTTCGGCGATGTCAGCGACGAACTGGTAACGTTGGAGAAGGAGATGCTGGCTGACGTCGATCTGGTGACTGTAACCTCGCAATGGCTGGCCGAGTTCGCCCAATCATACAACCAGAAAGTGATGCTGATTCGGAACGCCGTCGAGTATGATCATTTCGCTGCCAGACCGGAGCGGACATACGTCGACCACGAGGGGCGACGCATCATCGGCTACTATGGTGCGATCGCGGAGTGGTTCGACATTGAGCTTGTTCGGGCGGCTGCGGCGGCATATCCTGAATGTCTGGTTCTGATGGTGGGTGAGGATAGTGTGGGCGCGAAGAGGAGGCTGGCTGACCTCCCAAATGTGAAATTCATTGGGGAGGTTCCGTACAGCACACTGCCATACTATCTGCACGCCTTCGATGTCTGTCTTCTTCCGTTCAGGGTGATTCCGCTCACACTGGCCACCAACCCGGTCAAGGTATACGAGTACCTCGCTGCAGGCAAGCCGGTGGTGAGTGTCGACCTGCCCGAGACAGCACAGTTTGGCGATCTGGTCGCCCGAGCGGGTTCGGTGGCCGATTTTATCGCACAGATTGGGAGAGCGCTGGGCGAATCATTTGGAGAGGCCGACCAGAACGCTGCCCGACGACGTCAATTCGCGGCAGAGCAGACCTGGCGGCATCGCGGGGCGAGCCTTCTGAAGTGCTTTCCGGCTGAGTAGCTGGCAGAAGTCGGCCGTCACAGAGTGAAGTAGAAGCGAGAGGCGGCAAAAATGCGACGTCAGACGACTGAGACCAATCTTCCCTTCAGCATCGATGATCTGTTGAGAGAGCTGCGCGAGGAGCCGGAGGGGCTTCCAGCGCACGAGCTGGCCGGGCGTTTCCATCTCGATCGAGAGGGGCGGAAGAGACTGACCGGGATGCTTGGCCAGCTTCAGGGAACAGGACTTCTGCGCCGGCAAGGTCAGGACTATCAGCTAAGTCGAAACCGTCAGGTACAGCTTGGCCGAATCCGTCAGCGACGGCGGAAGATGATCCAATTCATACCCGAGAACAGCGACGAACGGACGAAGGGGCGGATCAAGATAGAGCCGGAAGACCTTGGTGGAGCCTTCGACGGAGATCGGGTGATTGCCTCGATCTCGAAGCCTGACCGGGAGGGTGATCGCTTCGCGCGGGTTGGGATGATCATCGCTCGCTCGCAGCTGCTGATCACGGGGCGACTGCACCACGGTTTTCGTCAGTACTGGGTCGAGTCGCTCGATGAGAAGTTTCCATTCGATATCGACCTCGCGTCGGATGTGGCACCTGACTACGCTGACGGTTGGGTAGTGGTGGTCGAGGTGACCAGCTATCCGACGGGTCGGCATCCGGCACGCGGCCGAATCGTCGAGGCGCTCGGTTCGTCAAGTGCCGAGCCGGGGATGGATATCGAGATCGTAATCCGCAAGCACGACCTGCCACACCGCTTTCCGGACGAGGTACTGGAGGAGGCTTCAACCATCAGCCCGGTCGTAACGCCGGGACAGAGTAGCGACCGGCTCGACCTGCGCGCGCTTCCGACCGTAACAATTGACGGCGAGACCGCGCGTGACTTTGACGACGCGATCAGCCTCCGACGTCTCCCAGACGGCGACTTCGAATTGACAGTCCATATTGCCGATGTCAGCTACTATGTCCGCACCGGAACTCCTCTCGACCTTGAGGCGCAACTGCGTGGCACTTCGGTCTACTTTCCCGAACGCGCCATTCCCATGCTGCCCGAGTCTCTCTCAAATGGGATATGCTCACTCAAGCCAAAGGTTGACCGGCTGGCAATGTCGGCCCTGATGGTGGTCGATCGTGGGGGGCGCGTCAAGAGCTATCAGATTCGCGAGAGCGTCATCTGCAGCAATGAACGAATGACCTACACCGACGTCAACCACCTGCTCCAGCACGACGATCCGCAGCTTGCCATGCGGTACGCCGAGCTGCTTGACCTCTTCCAGACGATGGAAGAGCTGGCGCGAATTCTGATTGGGATGCGAATGCGAAGGGGAGCGATCGACTTCAATCTGCCAGAGTCGATCTTTGAGTTTGATGACGAGGGTCGAGTGGCGGGCGTGCTCAAGTCTGAGCGAAACATCGCCCACCGGATCATCGAAGAGTTTATGCTGCTGGCGAACGAGACCGTCGCCGGCCACCTTGAACGCCTTGGCATCCCATCGATCTACCGGATCCACGAGGCGCCATCGCCGCCGCGCGTCCTCGAGTTTGCCGAGCTGGCACGCGCCTATGGCCACCGCTTCCCATCCGCCGATGTCACTTCGCACGACTACCAGCATCTCTCGAAGCGGATCGAGGGCCGACCGGAAGAACGAGTCCTCGCCTACGCCATGCTCCGCTCACTCCAGCGCGCCCGGTACTCGGTACGAAACGAGGGTCACTTCGGACTCGCCTCCCCTGTCTACACTCACTTCACCTCCCCGATCAGACGCTACCCTGACCTCCTCGTGCACCGGATACTACGCGGCCTGCTCCAGGACTCAGCCGCCTGGGGGGACTCTACCGTGGCCGTCCGCCAACCCGAGCCGCCGAAAGGGCCACCGCGACCAATCGGCCGCGCTGAACTCGACCTGATGGCAGTCGAAGCGAGCGAACGCGAACGCGCTGCGGATGCAGCCGAGAACGAGATCGAGGAGTGGCGCAAGGCGGTCTTTATAGCCGAGCGCGTCGGCGAGGAGTTTGCCGGGATGATCATCCAGATCAGGGAGTTCGGTCTCTTCGTTGAACTTGACGACTTCTTCATCGAGGGGCTGGTCCCGCTGCGAAATCTGACCGACGACTTCTACCGCTATGACGAGCGAACCCACACCCTGACTGGCAAGAACGGTGGCAAAAAATTCAAACTTGGCGAACGGGTAAAAGTGAGAGTCGAACGGGTCGATGCCGATCGACATCAGATCGACCTCTCGATCGTCAACCAGTCACGAAGCCGCGGCGCTGGCCGCCGCCGCCGCCGCTGACCACCCTCCCCGCTGGCGGTGGCCGACTGGTCTCAATTTCGAACCTGTCCGTTTCGATCCATCCGCACGAAATGCTTCTCGATCTTGTCGACATAACCGAGAGTCTCGCCGTGCCGCCAGTTTTTGACCTCGGGAGCGACCGAGCGGATACTCTCCCAGGCGGTGTGATTGAGATTCTTTGAGCGCGCAACCCCCTGGGCCCGCAGCAGCGTCGTGCGTCCGGCGTTGTAGCTCCCGAGCATGAAACGCTTCCGATCGTCCGACAGGATCTCATTCCGCCACTGTGTCCAGAGCTGCGCGTCATAGAAGATGCCGGCCGCGATATTCCACTCCGGATCATCCACCGAGACAAACTCAGGGTTCTTCGTCTGGATCTCCTTGAACGTGCGGGGCATCAGCTGCATCAGGCCGCGGGCACCCACCCAGCTTCGGGCATTCATGCTCAGATTGCTCTCGGCCATCGCCTGCGCCTTGAAGATACGCCAATCCTGGCCGGGCCCAAAGAAACGCTTCGAGTATTTTCGAAACGTATCGTCATACCGGTCGGTCACCGTCTCTCCAAACAGCGGAGATACCCCGCCAAGAAGGCAGAGCAGCAGTGCCGCTCGTATCGCAACAAAAACCTGCTCCGGCATCAGTTCAACGCCCCCCCGATGATGATGGCAATCGAAATGAAGAGTGCGGCAACCAGGATCGCCACCGCGACATTTCCCTTCCGCAGCTCATCCGAAAAATCTACCTGCGGCATCAGGTGATCGATCACCCGGTAGGAGGCGTACATCAGAACAACGCCCAGTACCGCATAGATAAAATTCAATGCAATGATTCTGATCTCCATTGATCCTCCTGAAAAGCTGTTTCATTGAAAAGCTATCTCAAAAGCTGTCCACAATTTTGTTAAATAAATTTCTGAGAAGACAGACCGAACAGGGGCAGGAGAACAGTACCACATTAATTAAATCTTTTTCCAGTAGATTGAGGTTTTGCGAATCTATCAGGCAGGCTTATGTCAAGCGCAGAGCAGCGCGGGGTTGGCGGGGCGCCGAGTTCTCAACGCCTGCCAACCCCGCGTTACCGGTTGGGGTGGATCGGCCACTTTCTCAGTGGCCATTAAGAGCCCGCCGGGCGGCGCTGACACGAGCGAGGGTCACTTCGACGGTGCTGTCAGCCGCGATCTCTTCCGCCTCACGGGTAGCCCGATTATAGAACTCGACCTTTCCCTCCCGGAGCTTCTTTGGTCCAATCCGAATCTGGAAGGGCATTCCAATCAGGTCGGCATCGTTCAACTTGACCCCGGCACGCTCATCGCGATCGTCGTAGAGGACCTCAATGCCGGCGGCGACGAGTTCACGGTAGACGTGATCAGCGAGTGCGACCACCTCAGCGTCCTTGTTGTTGAGCGGGCTGAGCACAACCTGGAAGGGAGCAATCGTGACCGGGAAGATGATGCCGGCATCGTCGTGGCAGCACTCAATGGCGGCCGCGAAGATCCGCTCAACTCCAATCCCATAACATCCCATAATGAGCGGAACCTCGCGCCCCTCGGAATTGAGGACATTGGCTCCCATCGAGACCGAATACTTGGTACCCAGTTTGAAGATGTGGCCGACCTCGAGGGCCTTGGCGACCCGGAGCTGACCGTCACAGTGCGGACAGGTCTCCCCGGCCGTGACATTCCGGAGCTCAGCCCAGAGAATCGGATCGATATCTCTCTCGACGCTCACTCCGCGCAGGTGGTGGTCGTCCTCGTTCGCACCGGTCGTCATATTACGTCGCCCGCGGAGTGCCTCGTCGACGATGATGATCCGCCCCTTCACTCCGACCGCCCCGAGACTGCCCGGGTG
>JBEGMZ010000003.1:0-3527 GCA_041182745.1 Acidobacteriota bacterium | reverse complement strand
CAGTACGCCGACCTGCCTTCCTTCTGCAGTCGAAACGACGATCCGTCTCGATGGATCTCAGTACAGCCTGCTCGGAAGAACCCTCGCCGTTGACAGTATCCTGAGTCCGGCCAACGGTGATCGGACAATGCTGGTCATCGATGGAATTGGTGGCAATCTTACAAGTGAGTCACCCTCATTAGGTCAGATGAACGGACTGCTCTTCAACGACACCGAGCAGGGCTTCAGCTTCACCGTAACTGAAAAGGTACAGATGGCTCAGGTGCTGAACTCAAACTACCCCCGCCTGACTCCACGATTCCCGGCAATCATCCCAGCGGGACGCAGCGGTTGGATGAAGATCTGGTCTGTCCGGAACGACATTGCACTGACTGGCATGCGGATCACGAGTAATCTCAACCCGGCCTCCTTCGGTGATGGTATCAACCTTCATAAGTTGACCGTCGGACCAACCTCACTGACAATTCCGATCATTGCCCCCAGCTGCCAATAGCCTCTCCCTGAGCCACCGCCGCGGGGCGGGGGGGTATCCGCTCCCCCGCCGGTCTGTCTCGCCACCTGGTTAGTCGTGGGGCCGGAAGCTGAGACCTCTTTTCATCGACTCGCTATTCCCTTCCCGGCATCGGCCTTGGTATGATGCATTTCTTGTAATAAGCGATAACATTGCGATGTCAGGTCAGATGTCAGGTCAGATGTCAGGTCAGATGTCAGATCAGATGTCAGATCAGATGTCAGGTCAGGCAGCGGTTAAATCCTGCCAGGGCGCAGGGCTATTCTAAATGCCGGGAGGAACAAGATTATGTTGATGGCTCTCTCTGGATGGGGTCGCTCGACCACTGCGGTGCTGTTTGTCGCAGGTCTCATGATGATGGTGTCGGGCAGCGGCTGTAAGAGTCAAAATAATGAGAATTCCGTCTCGTCACCTCCCTCCAGCACCGCTGACCGGCCGATCGAGCCAGTGATGAGAATCGTTAGCCTCGATCCACGCTTCGACGAACTGGTACCGGCATCAACCCGGATCGAGAAACTGGCGGATGGATACAAGTGGACGGAAGGCCCGGTATGGAACCGCGCGGAGAGCTACCTGCTCTTTACCAATATCCCCGGAAACGAGATCGTCAAATGGCAGGAGGGGCAGGGAGCCTCGCAGTATCTCCATCCCAGTGGCTACTCTGGAACAGCCCCCTTCGAGGGGCGCGAACCGGGGGCCAATGGTTTGACCTACAATGCACGAGGAGAACTGGTACTGTGTCAGCACGGTGACCGAAGAGTTGGACGGCTTGATGCGGTGACACGAAAGATCGAGACCGTGGTCGACCGCTTCGAAGGACACCGGTTCAACAGCCCGAACGATCTGACCTACCACTCAAATGGAGACCTCTACTTCACCGATCCGATCTACGGACTGCCGAAGGGGGCCGAAGACCCGGCACGTGAGCTCGATTTCTGTGGCGTCTACCGGCTGGATCGAAGAGGCCGCCTGACACTGCTGACACGTGAGATCACCCGCCCGAACGGAATCGCCTTTTCACCAGATGAGAAACACCTTTACGTCGCCTCTTCCGATCCGGAGAAGGCGATCTGGATGGTGTATGATGTCAGCGCTGATGGCTCGATCACCAACGGCCGGGTCTTCTTTGACGCCACTCCAATGGTGAAGGAGGGTCGAAAAGGTCTGCCGGATGGATTGAAGGTTGACAGGGCGGGAAATCTCTTTGCCACCGGCCCCGGCGGAGTGCTGGTCTTTTCAGCCGACGGAACTCACCTCGGAACGATCGAGACCGGAGTTCCAACCGCCAACTGCGCCTGGGGTGAGGACGGCTCGACTCTCTTCATTACTGCGAACACGGCCCTGCTCCGGGTGAAACTCAGGACTCGCGGCTACTGAGCGTCACAATTTCGGCCGTCACGTCAATATGACCTAAGATTCGGTACCCTTCAGTTCTTCATCAAAGTGAAGGAGATCAGTCCGGAACTGATTCCGACAAAGAGGCTGACCAGCGATAAGACCAGCAGTGATGGGATGAAGTCAGTAACCAGCCCAAACAGCGCGACGACGAAGATTGCCGTCAGACCGATAACGACCGAGGCACCGGCAGTATCGGCATCCCCAGGCCTCCTTACTCCGCTCCGGCCTGCGGCTCTGGCGCTGTTGGCCGGACCGGGCGACGGGTTGAACGCTCCAGCCACTCTCGTCTCGATATTCATATCACGCTGCTCCTTGTCAGTCGTAAAATGTTGGCGGGGCATCTCTCCAACGCAGATTACAGTTGCGACTCGGGGCTGGATGATCGACGGGGCATCCGATCTCAGTAGCCGAATATTAAACCGATACCATCCAATTTTCCAGTCCGATTACCAGTTTTCGTAAAAAGGAGTAGGCTCATGATCTCACAGGATATTTACCAGAAGATAGGCAGCTACGTCAGCAGCGTTCGAGGTGAATTCGAGGAGAAGCTGGCGGCGATGGTTGAAACGCCAAGTGTGAGCAGCGATCCTGACCACCAGCCCGATATCATCCGGTGTGGTGAACTGGCGGCTCAGTACCTCCGTGAGGCTGGGGCCGAGGCCGAGCCGGTGGCGACTGCCGGCAACCCGGTCGTCTTCGGCTCAATCATAACCGACCCCAAAAATCCTACTGTTACCATCTACAATCACATCGATGTCCAGCCTGCCGATCCGTCAGAATGGAACAAGGCTCCATTTGTCTTCAACAAGGTCGGAGATCGCTATGAAGGCCGCGGAACGACCGATGATAAGGGCCCGGCTTTGACGGCGCTAATGGCCGTGCGCTACGCCGTCGATAATGGCATTCCCCTTAACTACAAGTTCATCTGGGAACTGGAAGAGGAGATCGGCAGCCCGAACTTTGAGAGCTTTGTCCGACAAAACCTCCCCCGCCTGAAGACCAACTCCGTTCTCGTCAGCGACACGATCTGGATCTCCCGAAAGCAGCCGGCGATCCCCTACGGACTGCGCGGACTCCAAGCCTACCTCTTTAAACTCGAGACCCATGCCAAGGATGTCCACTCCGGTCTTGTCGGTGGAGTGGCCCGCAATCCTCTTGGCGAGCTTGCCCACGTCATCAGTCAGTGCTACGACGCCAAGACCGGACGCGTTAAGATTCCCGGATTCTATGATGACGTAGTCCCCCCCACAAAGGCCGAGGTGGCCAGCTTTGTCAACTCCGGGTTTACCGTCCGTGGATTCCAGAAGGCTCACGAACTAAAGTCGATCCGTCCGAATATGAAGTCTGAAGCCGATGTCCTCAAAGCCTTCATGGCGATGCCAACCTTCGAAGTTCACGGTATCACCGGGGGCTACGCTGGTCCTGGCGTCAAGACAGTGGTTCCGCACCGCGCCGAAGTTAAGATCAGTACCCGGCTTGTCAATAACCAGCGGCCGGCCAAAATCGCCCGTCTGGTTCGTGATTTTGTCAGGAAGATCAATCCTGACGTCAAGGTCGAAGCAATCCAGGCTCTCGAACCATACCTCGGCGAGTTCTCCGGACCCTACGCTGAAGCGGG
>JBEGMZ010000002.1:0-5018 GCA_041182745.1 Acidobacteriota bacterium | reverse complement strand
GCCTGTACCATGCCGGTGAGCGAGGGGATGGCCGTGACAACCGACTCGAAGGAGATCGAGGAGGTGAGGTCGTCGATGATCGAGTTTCTGCTCGCGAACCATCCGGTCGACTGTCCGGTCTGCGACCGGGCAGGGGAGTGTGAGCTCCAGGATCAGACCTACGGTTTTGGAGAGGATCGGACACGGTCGCAGTTTGACGACAAGGTCAACTACCTTGAGAGACAGATCTCGCCCTTCATCTACAATGATCCGCAGCGCTGTGTCACCTGCAAGCGGTGCACACGGGTCTGTGAGGAGTGGATGGACGAGTTCGCGATCACAACGGTCAACCGCGGGGCAGCGACGCTGATCAGTTCATTTGGGGGCTGGGTCGAGTGTTCCGATTGCGGTAACTGCGTCGATGTCTGTCCGACCGGCACCTTGCTCCACGTTCCCTACAAGTATGTTGCCCGGCCGTGGGATCTGAAGCAGACGCCAACAGTATGCAACTTCTGCTCCGATGGGTGTTCGATGCTGGCCGGGACGCGGAGCGAGAAGCTGATCCGGACGGTGGCGCGCGATGGGCGTGGCCGGACGGCGGGAGGGATCAACCATGATTTCCTCTGTGCGATGGGGCGTTACACGATCGATTTCGTTCACAGCCGGGAACGAGTGGAGCGGCCGCTGATCAGACGCGGTGGACATCTGGTACCAGCGACGTGGGACGAGGCGATTGGCCTGGTTGCGAAGCGCTTTGGGGAGGTGAAGGCGGAGCACGGCGGGAAGGCCCTCGGGGTGATCTCATCGGCGCGGCTGCTGAATGAGGATCAGTTCTCGCTGCGGCGGTTTGCGCAGGAGGCGTTGGAGACGAAGAATGCAGACATCTGGCACGATCGTGATGAGATCGACCTCGCAGCATTCTTCCGCCACGGCGTGCCGACCATCGCGACCCAGGAACACCTGCAGAACGCCGAGACGGTGCTGTTGATCGGCTCGGATCCGAACGAGGAGAATCCGCTGACCGCTTTCTCGATCCGGTGGGCGGTGCGGCAGAAGGCGGCGCGGCTGTTGATGGTCAACGCGGTGCCGTCACGGCTTGAGCGGCAGGCGACGAAGGCGTTGCGGGTGCGTGAGGGCAGTGAGGCGGCGCTCGTGCTGGCGCTGCTCGATGAGTTGAAGGTGGCTGACGCAGCGGACGCGTTGGGCGTGGAGGTCGATGATGTCGCAGCGATCCGCCGGACGGTGCTTGAGAGCAGCCGGGTGGTGGTCGTCTTTGGTGACGAGCTGCGTGGTACCGCACTGGAGGCTCTCGCCCTGCTCGAGGGGGTGCTGCCAGCTCCGGATGCGGCGGCAGCGGCAAGTATCCGCCAGGCCCATCTTGATCAGTTGCAGCGCCAGGTGCGCTCGACCAACTCGACCAGCAAGCCGTCGATCAACGAGAATCCATACACCTACATCGTGGAGCATCCAACCCTTGAAGTTGGTGCCGAGCCGGTCCGGACGGCGACGAAGTTCTCATTCCTGCCGCTGGTTCGCTACTCGAACACGCTCGGAGCGTGGCAGATGGGGATGGATAGCGCTCAGACGGGGGGATTGTCGGCCGGGGCGATGCTCAACTCGGCGGGTGGCGGAATCCACGCGCTGATGATCGCCGGTGAGGATGTGGTCTTCAAGGCCAATGGCGATGGGCCGATCGTTCGGGCTCAGCTCGGAAAGCTCGACTTCCTCGTGGTCCAGGATATGTTTCTGACGGAGACGGCGCAGCTGGCCGACGTCGTTCTCCCCGCGACCAGTTTTGCCGAGTCGCAGGGAACACAGGTCAACAATGGCAGCCAGGTGCAGTTTGTTCGCCGCGCGATTCCGCCGGTCGGACAGGCCCGCCCGGACTGGATGATCGCGGGTCAGATTGCCCGTCAGATGGGTGTCGATCCGGGCACTCAGGGCCAGCTGAAGAACGTCTTCCGGCAGATCTCAGAATCGGTTGAAGGTTACGCCGGACTCTCCCATAATCTGCTCGCCAATGAGGGAGCGACGCCGATCAGGAGCCAGTCTCCGCCGCCGGCGACGATCGATGCGGCTGAGTTGAGTGGCCGGCTGGCTGGTGAGGTGGCACGAATCAATCGCCAGATCGCCATCGACCGGTCGGATCTGACGGCGAAGGCCGGTTCGCGGTTGCGTCAGCGCTTCGTCCAGATTACTCGTTACTCCGAGATGATAAATCCGTCACTGCCCGAGAGCGCCGAAGCGGATAGTCCTGCTCCGGTCGTCTTCCCGGCTTAGCCTCTGCTCACTGGAGCGTAAAACCGACAGCGATCCCGCGGTGGAGCCCGTTCTCCACCGCGAGGCTGACAAGAGCTTATGTCATCCATACTCAATTCGATAGATCTTCAATTTATTCTCGGTACGCTGATCAAGATCGCAGTCTTCTGGATCTGCATTATGATCGTGGTCGCTTACACGGTCTATGCTGAGCGGCGGGTTCTCGCGGTGATCCAGAACCGGCTGGGGCCGAACCGGGTTGGCTGGCAGGGGCTGCTTCAGCCGTTTGCCGACCTGATCAAGTTCATCTTTAAAGAAGACATCATCCCCTTCGCCGTCAACAAGGTGCTCTATCTGATTGCACCGGTGGTGGTGCTGGTGCCAGCGATGATGGTGCTGATCGTCTATCCGTTTGGACCGCGCAATGTTCCGTTGCCGGGCGGCGAGGTGCTGAGTAATATGCTCAACAATCTCGGCAATTCACTCGGATATGACTGGGCGCTCGACCTGACCCACATCGACCTCTTCGTCTCTAACTTCAATGTCGGACTACTCTACATCTTCGCGCTGACCGGCCTTGGCGTCTACGGTATCGTCATTGCCGGCTGGGCCTCTAATTCGAAGTACAGTCTGATGGGAGGGCTGCGCTCTTCGGCCCAGATGATCAGCTACGAGCTGGCGCTCTCCCTCTCGGTCGTCGCCGTCCTGATCCCGGCGGGGACCCTTGACCTGGTGAAGATCGTCGAGCAGCAGGGCGGGGCCTGGTTTGGCGTCATCCCGAAGTGGAATATTCTCGCGCTCTTCCCGGCCGGGCTGATCGCGTTTGTCGTCTACCTGATCAGTGCGATCGCTGAGACCAACCGGGTGCCATTCGATCTGCCAGAAGCGGAGACAGAGCTGGTAGCTGGTTTTCATACCGAGTACAGTGCCCTCAAGTTTGCGTTATTCTTCATGGGCGAGTACGTCAACATGACAACTGTGTCGGTGCTCGCGACGACGCTCTTTCTGGGCGGGTGGCAGGGGCCGTTTGTTGGAACCTATCCCTGGCTCGGTCTCGTCTGGTTTGTGTCGAAGGTCTTCTTCTTCCTCTTCCTCTATATCTGGTTGCGGGGGACACTGCCACGATTTCGATACGATCAGTTGATGAACTTTGGCTGGAAGATATTGCTGCCGGCGGCGCTGGTCAACATCGTGATTGCCGCGGTGCTGGGGGTCATCTTCCTCTGATCCAGTCCTTATCACGCGGACCAGAGTCGTTCGTGGGAGAAAGCTGACCTTTTTATGGAAACGATCCATCTCTTGTTTCTGGCGATGGCCGCGCTGGCGGTGGTAGCCGCCTTCAATGTAATTCTGCAGCGTAACCCGATCTACAGCGCGATTGGGCTGATTGTGGTTCTGTGCTGTCTGGCCGGGCTCTTTCTGACTCTCTATGCGCAGTTCATTGCGGCGATCCAGATTATTGTCTACGCCGGCGCGATCATGGTCCTCTTCGTCTTTGTGATCATGCTCCTCAACGTGCGTGAGGAGGAGTCGCGGGCTGACCGGCAGAAGTACCTCAAGTTTCTGGCGGTACCGCTCTTCCTCGCCCTGCTGGCCGAGGTGGCGGTGGCAATCAGATTTGTCAATATGCCGGCTCCGATCATCGACGATCCAAATACTGCGGTCGACCCATCCCGGTCACCCGGTACGGTTGAGTCGATTGCCAACGTGATGTTTACCGACTTCGTTCTGCCCTTTGAGGCAACGTCGGTACTGATCCTGATGGCGATTGTCGGGGCGATGTATCTGGCGCGGCGCGACAGTGGCCGCGGAGTCGACCGGATCGAGCAGGCGCTGGCGACGGAGGCGGCGCAGGTCGAGGCGGCACGGGCTGCGACTCCCGCTCACGATGAGGCTGCCCACTGATCAGGCTCCCCTCGCGACCTGATTCTCGAAGAGGTCTCTCCCTGGAAAGCCTGATCTCGTCAGTCCACGGGAGGTGCGAGGTCGGCGTCCGCAGGAGACGAGATCAGAAAGATGGAAGGATTCTATGATTCCCTTGTCCTGGTATCTGGCTCTGAGTGCGGTGCTCTTCACGATCGGAGTGGTAGGTGTGATCATTCAGCGGAACGTGATTGTGCTCTTTATGTGCGTTGAGCTGATGCTCAATGCGGTCAACCTGACGCTGGTCGCGTTTTCGCGGTTTCTCGGCGATATGACCGGACAGCTCTTCGTCTTCATCGTCATGGCGGTCGCGGCGGCGGAGGCGGCCGTCGGTCTGGCGATCATCATTTCACTCTTCCGTAATCGCGAGACCCTGAACGTCGACGAGGCGGATCTTCTCAAATTGTAAAACGCAGCAGCGATGGCGGATGCCCGAGGTTCGCCGCACGCAATCGATCAGACCACTATGTTGAAATGGATTGTCCTGGCGCCACTGGTTGGCGCGATCATCAACGGATTCTTTGGCAAGCGGCTCGGCGAAAAGCTGATCGGCCTTATTGCGAGTGCCTCGGTCGCGGTGTCGGCGGTGCTTGCTTTCACGGTCTTCTTCACGCAGCTGCTTCCGCTTCCGGCTGACCAGCGGGTTATCACGGAGCATCTCTTCACCTGGATCAAGGTGGGAAGCTTCCAGGCCGACTTTGCCTACCTGCTCGATCCGCTCTCGGGGATCTACATCCTCTTCATAACCGGCGTCGGGCTGCTGATCCATATCTACGCCACCGGCTACATGCACGGGGATCCCGGGTATTACCGCTTCTTCACCTACCTCAACCTCTTTATGTTCATGATGTTGACGC
>JBEGMZ010000001.1:0-4084 GCA_041182745.1 Acidobacteriota bacterium | reverse complement strand
TCGCCCAGGATGACCAGAAGAAGAGGAAGAAGCAGGGGAGTGAATCGGTCAAGAGCGTCTACAAGCGCTGGGTGGACGAGGATGTCCGATGGATCATCACCGACGAGGAGCGGAAGACCTTCAATACGCTCAAGACCGATGATGAGCGTGAACAGTTCATCGAGCAGTTCTGGCTGCGACGGGATCCGGATCCGGATACCGATGTTAACGAGTATCGCGAAGAGTACTACCAGCGAATCGCTTATGCCAATGAGCGTTACACCAGCGGTATTCCAGGATGGAAGACCGATCGTGGACGAATCTACATCATGTTCGGCAAGCCAGATCAGACCGAGTCGCATCCTTCAGGTGGGAGTTACAACCGTCCGGTCTGGGAGGGGGGCGGTACAACTGCGACCTATCCATTCGAGATCTGGTGGTATCGTTACATCGAGGGAGTTGGTTCGGACATCGAGATCGAGTTTGTCGACCCGACCGGGTCGGGTGAGTACCGCATTGCGCGTAATGCCAATGAGAAGGACGCGCTGCTCTACACGCCAAACGCCGGACTGACGCTCTCCGAGCAGCTTGGACTTTCATCCAAGGCCGATCGGATCGCCTTTGGCCAGTTTGGTCCGAACGGCATGGGGCCGAACAATCAGATGTTCGGGTTGCGGGCACAGGATCAGCCTTTTGAGAGGCTGGCACGAATGGCCGCGCTGCAGCGCCCACCAAAGGTCAAGTTCAATGACCTTGCGGCGCTTGCCAATGAATCAGAGCTGCCCAAGGCCAGTTTCGATGTGCTGGCAGCCGGTCTCAACATCAATCTCCTGCGGGTGACGGACACGGCGGTTTTGACATCCTTCACGGTGCAGCTCGAGAATCAGGATCTGGTCTACAAGGAAGTTGGAGGTCTGCCACAGGCGGCGATAAACATCTACGCCAAGGTGACTAACGTCGCCGGGCGCCGGGCGGGCCAGTTTGAGGATGTCGTCACCTCGAGCTATACCCCGGAGTCGCTTGAGCTCGGGATGCAGCAGCGCTCGGCCTACCAGAAGAATGTCGTGCTGGCGCCGGGCAACTACAAGATCGACCTCGTCGTTCGCGACGTCAACAGCGGAAAGACCGGAGTGATCAAGCAGGGGTTTGTCGTTCCGCGTTACGAGGAGGGACGGCTCTCGACCTCAACAATGATCCTCGCCTCGCGGATCGAGCCGCTCAATGGGCGTCTGGCAACCGGGCAGTTCGTACTCGGAACCCTCAAGGTGATCCCGAACGCGACTGGTGAGTTCAAGTCGGATCAGCCGCTTGGCATCTATATGCAGGTCTACAATGTCGCGATCGATCAGGCGACGCTGCGACCGAGCATTGATATCGAGTATGTGATCACCCAGAAGGATAAGGAGGTTCTGCGCCTCAAGGAGGACGGGAAGAATGGGCTGAGCTCGATCAACAGTCAGCAGATCACGCTGGCAAGACTGGTTCCGCTCAAGGGGCTCAAGCCGGGATTTTACGATGTACAGGTAGTGGTTCGCGACAATGTCGCCAACCAGATGATCACGACCGACAAGGATACTTTCCAGGTGAAGTAGCCGGTCGGCGGATCAGGCACCCGAAGAAGAGAGAAGCCCGCTCACCGTCGAGATCGATGAGCGGGCTTCTCTCTTCTTCGGGGTCGGGAGGTGGAGCGCAGGTAGAGCCTTTCAGCCCTCGATCTCAACCAGAGTCAGCTCAAAGTGAAGCTCCTCGCCAGCCAACGGGTGGTTGGCGTCGAGTGTGATGGTGGTCTCGCTCAGTTCGGTGATGACCAGCGGGATGCTTCCCTCCGGTGTCTGCATCTCGATCGACATACCGGGCTCGGGCGTGATGTCGCCAAGGGAGAATTGATCCCGGCTGATGGTCTGAATTAGATCAGCCTGTCGTTCGCCATAAGCCTCAGCCGCCGGAATGACGACATTTTTCGACTCACCGATGGCCATGCCGACCAGTGCCTGGTCAAAACCCGGGATGACCTGACCGATCCCGACTGTAAATCCAAGCGGATCAGCTCCCTCGGAACTATCGAAGACCTCGCCGTTGCTGAATTTTCCGGTGTAATGAACTTTGACGTTATCACCATTTCTGACCTGTGACATTAAGTGTTCTCCTCGCTTATAGATCGTTCCGGCACAGATGGAGTCCAAGGATGGCACACGAGTTAATAAAACTCCAGACCACGGCTATTGAATGGCTATTGAATGGCCCTGATGTCTTTAAGATGTCGTGAAGATGTCTTGAAATGGCGGCGGAGCCATCGCCATTATGGATCGGGAGGGCATTCTGACTAAACATCTTGCCCGAAGGCGCGAAGAAGAAAGATTGAAGCGGGAGAGCCTGCTTCGTGGCTTTGAGCCTTTATGTGAGGCAGACGGTAGTCCGTGCGGTCTCATCAGAGCGATTGCACCTGAAGCCACACGGCGGCGAAGTCAGCTGGCAGGAAAATGTGCCTGCCCGGTTGAAATGGGTGGGGCAATACGCTGAAAATGAGGCCATGAAAGCATTGCAGTATCAGAATGGTCACTTGAGCCTCAACGATCTACCTTTACCGGCGCCGGGGCCGGAGGGGGAGGCTCTGGTGAGGGTGATCCTGGCGGGGATCTGCAATACGGATCTCGAGATTGTTCGTGGTTACGCCGGCTTCAGCGGGACGCTCGGGCATGAGTTCGTCGGAGTAGTCGAGGAGTCACCCGCTCCGGCCCTGATTGGGCAGCGGGTGGTGGGCGAGATCAACGCTGGCTGTGGGCACTGCGATCTCTGCCGGGCGGGTGATTCGCGCCATTGCCCCGGGAGAACGGTTCTTGGGATTGTCGGGCGCGACGGGGCTTTTGCCGAGTACCTGCGCCTGCCAGTCGGCAACCTGCTGGTTGTGCCGGATAACGTGTCGAACCGGGCGGCTGTCTTCACTGAGCCACTTGCCGCAGCGGCTGAGATTCTGGACCAGGTGGCGATCGGGCCGGCTGATCGGGTCGCGGTTCTTGGCGATGGCAAGCTCGGACAACTGGTGGCGAGAGTTCTCCGAACCGCCGGCTGTGACCTGACACTGATCGGAAAGCACGAGGCGAAGCTGAAGCTGGCCGACGAAGCAGGTATCCGGACGCTTTTGAAGGACGAGCTTTCGGCTGAATCGAGGCACCGGTTCGATATCGTGGTCGAGGCGACCGGTTCGCCGTCAGGATTTGAGATGGCACTCGGGCTTACTCGTCCACGAGGAGTCCTTGTCCTGAAGTCGACCTTCCACGGTGCGGTGGCGATCGACCTTTCGCGAATCGTTGTCGATGAGATCAGTCTGATCGGTTCGCGGTGCGGCCGGTTTGAACGGGCGCTCGAGCTGCTCGCTGCTGGCGCCGTCGACCCCTCTCCACTGATCTCGTCCTGCTATCCGATCGATCGGGCGGTCGAGGCGCTGACCGAGGCCGGCCGAAAGGGTGTGATGAAGGTTCTGCTCGGAGAGGAGTAGTCGATGCAATATCTGAAGGGGAACTGCTTCATCCCGGCCCCCCACGGCCACCTTGAGGCCATCTACCGTCCAGCGACGGATCTCGTTGCCCACGTGGCTCTCGTGCTCCATCCTCATCCGCTGCACGGCGGAACGATGCATAACAAGGTTGTCTACCGGACAGCCGCGGCGCTTGAAGATGCAGGCTTCGTCACTTTACGGTTCAATTTTCGTGGAGTTGGACAGAGTACGGGCAGGTATGACCAGGGTCGTGGGGAGGTCGACGACGCGCGCGTCGCGCTCGACTTTCTTCTTGATCATCAACCGCAGGCGAAGGAGGTCCTGATTGCCGGTTTCTCCTTTGGATCGCTGGTCGGCTTGAGGCTTGGCTGTACCGATTCACGGGTCGATCGCATAATCGCCATCGGCGTGCCCGTCCGCCTTGGGTCGGTGGATATTCTTGATGAATGCCGCAAACCGACTCTGTTTCTCCACGGGGAATCGGATGAGATCGCGCCACTCGAACCGCTGGTTCAGCTGCTCGACGGCTTCAGTCACGAAAGACCTTTCCAGCTGGTCACCATCCCTGGTGCCGGCCATTTTTTTGATCACCACTCGACCGAACTCAAG